>JADGQP010000021.1 GCA_017881705.1 Christensenellaceae bacterium | reverse complement strand
TCAGCGTAACGCTCCGGTAAATGCCCGCGCCGGTGAACCAGCGGGAATCCGCCGCCTGAAGATGCTCCGCGCGCACGCAAAGCACATTTTCCCCGGGCTTCTCGCGGCCCGTAAGCTCATAACGGAAAGTGGAATATCCGTAGGCACGCAGCCCCAGGTAATGGCTGTTGATCCAGCAGCGGCTGTGTTGGTAAACGCCCCCGAAGGTTACGTACACGCGTTTATTTTGGATATCCTCAGGCAGGGTAAAGGTTTTTCGGTACCAACCCACACCCCCGGGCAGGTACCCTGTGCCGCTGGAACAGGATGGGTCAAAGGGCGCCTCGACCGACCAATCGTGCGGCAGGGTCACGATCCTCCACGCGTGGTCGTCATACCCCTGGTAGGAGGCATTATCCGCTTCGCCCAGGTGGAACCGCCAGTTCAGGTTCAGGTCGATGGTCTGTCGCATGGCTGATAAGCTCCTTACAATCGCCCATGGGCGAATGGAATGTCCCCGTGTCGGGATGAAAATGGGACTCGCAAGGCGAGCTTGCGAGCCCCAAGCAGGCCTAACGCTTACTTCTTGTAAACCGCGTCGATCTGCGCCTGAACGTTTGCCATAACCTTCTCGATGCCGGCATCCTTGAGCGCCTGGCGGAACTCCGCCACGTAGGCTTCAGGATCAGCTTCCTTGCCGAAGGTGATAACAGGCGCATAGGTGCGGAACACGTTGGACAGGTTATCCAGTTCCGAAGAGATATCATCGATGTTGAACACGATCTGGCCGTACGGATAGTCGACCTTCACGGCGTTGTAATCCGCCATCAGCTTGTCGTAAGTAGTCCAGTCGACCAGCGCAGAGCGCAGTTCCAACGCGTCGTTGCGGCCCCACCAGTAGTCAAGGCTCACACCGTCTACGCTATCGTCCTTGTAGCTGGCCGGACGGGCCATGTAGCCGTTGGCGTCAATCACGTACTGCTGGCCTTCGATGCCGTAGTTAAACAGCCGGTAGAAGGTCTGGTCGTTACGGATGAGGTCGTAGGCCATCAGTGCGCGCTCGGGCGCGTCGCTCTGGGCGGCGATCGCCAACGCGCCGTGGGTGATGTTCAGGGATACGAGGGTGTTGCTTTCCTTGCCAAACCAGAAGAAGCCAAGGTCGCTGCCGGGCTGTTTCTGTTCCATCAGGTAACGCTCGGTCTTCCAGGTCTGGGTGTGGTGCTGCTGCGCGCCGCTCAGGCCTTCCTCAAGTTCGGCCTTCTGGTCGCCGGTGTAGTTGAGCACATCTTCACGCCAGTAACCGGCGTCGGCCCATTTCTTCATCAACTTGGCGAAATTCAACAGGTCATCGCCTTCGGTGTAGAAGGTGGACAGGGTGTACGGGTCGGTCGTGCTCTTGCCGAAGAACAGAGGAGCAGAGAACCCTTCGATGTTGACGCCGCCGGTCTTGCTGGAGATCCAGCCGCCGAACATCTGGTCGCTGTAAGAGGAACCGCTGCCGTCCGCATCCCAGGGGATGACGCCCGGCTTATTGTCTTTGATGTACTGGAAGTAGGTGCCCAGGTCTTCCCAGCTGTTCACGCCGCTGGTCAGGCCGGCTTCTTTGGCCCAGTCGCCACGGTAGAGGAAGCCATGGTTGGTCCACTGTGAATAATTGTCTTCGGGGATCAGGTAGATCTGGCCGTCATACTTGCACAGATTCCAATGCGCCTGGGAAACGCTTTCGTAGGTCTTGGGGCAGTAGGTTTTCAGCATGTCTTCGCTGAGCGCCAGGAACGCGCCGTTCTTGGTGTTGGGCCACGCGTCCAGCCAGTCGGTCGCGGTGCCAACCAAATCCACGGTTCCGTCCTGCATTGCCAGGGCGAGGTTGTACTTGGTCTGCCAGTCGGTCCATTCGATCCACTCAATTTTAATCTCGGCGTTGATGGCGGCGGTCAACTTTTCGTTGAAGGCCTTCAGCACATCGTCGGTCTTATTGGTGGGGATGTTACCGGTAACCAGGAAGGTCAGCACGACGTGTTGGCTGGTATCTACGCCCGGGAACCAACTGGAATAATCCGTGGTCGCGGTCGTTTCCGCCATCGCGGGGATCAGGCATAGCGCCATTGCCATAACCACCAGCAGGGAAACAAGTTTCTTTGCCATGTCAGGGAACCTCCTTTAAAGTCTGTATTTCTTTCGCCGTATGCAAGCAGCGGCGATGAAATCGTGTTTAGCCCTTCACGGCGCCTACCGTGAGGCCCGCCACAAAATACTTTTGCACAAACGGATATAACAGGATAATCGGGCCGGTGGCCAGGGTGGCGGTCGCCATTTTCAACGTTTCGCTGGGCAGGTCATCCAGTACCAGCTGGGTGGCAGCCAGCGAGTTTTTTAGCGCTGCCACCTTGTTGATAATGTTGTAAAGCTGGTATTGCAGCGGCCGGTAGGTTACCTGCGAGCCCAGGAACAGCGAGGAATAGTACCATTCGTTCCAGTATCCCAGCGCCAGAAACAAGCCGATAGTGGCCAGCGCGGGCGTCATGGAAGGCACGATAAGGCTCCAGAAAATGCGGAAGTCCCCCGCTCCGTCAATCTTGCCGGACTCGGTAATTTCATGCGGAATCGCCTTAACATAGTTTTTCATCAGGATAATCAGCCACGGGGACATCAGCAGCGGCAGCAGCACCGCCCAATAACTGTCTTTAAGCCCGTACACCTTCACCATCAGGTAGTAAAACGGCACCAGACCTGCGGAAAACAGCGACGTAAAATAAATGTAGAAAGAAATCCCGTTTCGGAAAGGAAAATCCTTACGCTGCAAAGCGTAACCCGTCATGGAAACCACAAACAGGCCGACCGTGGTGCCGATGAGCGTCATCAGGATGGTCACCACGTACGCACCGATCATCTGATCCGGCGAGCGGAAGATAAGGCTGTACGAAAACGTGGAAAAATTGGTGGGCCAGAGGGTAAAACCGCTTCTTCGAATGGCGGCTTCGGTGGAAAAAGAGGAAGCGATGATCATCCAAAACGGGATGATGCACAGGATGGCGAATATGCTTACAAACACATAGGTGAATCCGCGTATCGTGCGGTCCGACACATCCAGTTTTACTTTGGTGGAGTGAAATACCGGCTTGTTTTTTTGCATCTCTTTCACCTTCATCAAAACAGCGAGTATTCCGGCTCGATGCGTTTTACCACGCCGTTAGCGACCATAACGATGGCAAAACCCACGACCGACTGGAACAGGCCGACCGCGCTGCCCTGAGAAAAGTTGAAGTTATTCATCAACGCCCGGTATACGTAGGTTTCAATAATGTCTGTGGTGTTGAACAACAGCGAGTTGTTGCCAACCAGGTTGTAGAACAGGCCGAAGTTGCCCTTTACGATGCCGCCCACGGCAAACAGCAGCAGGATGACTACGGTTGGCTTCAGGCAAGGCAGCAGAATGTAACGGATACGCTGGAAACCGTTGGCCCCGTCCACCTTGGCCGCTTCCAGCATGGAGGTGTCAATGCTGGTGATGGCCGCAAAGTAAATAACCGTGCCGTAGCCAGTGCCTTTCCACAGGTTCACCAGCACAATAATAAACGGCCACGCGCCCGGCATGGAGTAATATTTAGGCATCACACCGCCTGCGGAACGTACCGTGTCGGATATAAAACCGTAATCGTAGTTAATCAGGTTGTACACCAGCAGGCTCACCAGCACATCGCTGATAAAATAGGGCAGGAACATCATGGATTGGGTCGTCTTTTTAAACCATTTGCTCATTACCTCGTTGAGCAAAATAGCGAATACAACCTGTAAAAAGTTGCCCAACAGGATAAATACGATATTGTATAACACCGTGTTGCGAAGCAGCAGCAGCAATTGCCCGTTGCTGAACAGAAACTGAAAGTTTTTCCAGCCGATAAAAGGGCTTGCGAAAATACCCTTGTTGTAGTTGAACTTGGTAAAAGCGATGTAAGTACCCGGCATAGGCATGTAGCTGAAAATAAAAAAGAACAGGATCGCGGGAAAGCACATCAACAGCAGCGTGCGGTTCCTGCTGATTTTGTACCAGAACTTCTCCTTATGCACCAGCGTTGGCGCGGATACTTTACTGCGTTTCGCCTGAAGATCCAGCTGCACGGAATCGCCTCCATTCCTGTAATGTAACCGGTTACATTTATTATAAAGTAAAAATTGCCCTCCTTCTGCTAACTCGTCTGTTTGGCCTCTTCCGACACTATTTCATTGAGGATGCACGTTTTTTATGGTTCGTTATTGTCCATAACATCCAACAGTTTGGCGCACATTGTTACGGTTCAATATGTAACCCGTTTCATAATTGCATCATATCATAGTCCATATTCGAATGTCAAGCGTCAATTTTTCGGCAGGATTCTTTCACCGTCAGGCTGGTAGGCAGCACAACTGTGCGGGCGCATGGCCGGCCCGCGATCGCGCTGAGCGCGGTGCTGATCAATTTTTCAGCATAGGCGGCGTAATCGTAATGCACACTGCTGATGTGCGGCTCGGTCAGGTCGGTGATGAACGAATCGTCGAAGCCGACGATGGAAAAATCTTCGGGCACGGAATAACCCAGACGCAAGATGGCCTGCAGCGCGCCGGCGGCCATCAGGTCGTTAGTGGCGATCACCGCGGTAGGCGGCTCAGCAAGGCTTAACAGCCGTTTCATGCCCACAAGCCCGCCGTGTTCGTTAAACTCTCCCGCGTCCACAATATATTCCTTGCATAGCGGCAGGTTTTGCTCCTCCAGCGCCCGGCGGAACGCCTCCAGCTTATCCTGTGTTTGGTAAATGAAAGAATAGCCGTGTAAAAAAGCGATGCGCTTGTGTCCAAGCGTCGCCAGATGCCTTACCGCAGCGCGCATGCCTTCGGCGTGATCAATGAAAATCTGGTAGCAGTCATCCAGTTCCATCTTGCCGGCAACCACCACAGGGATCCGCTTGGCGAAACGTTCAACGGTGTCGCGGTAGCGCGCCGGCAGCGGTCGCCAGTCCGCGATGCCGCCACAGATAATCAGGCTTTCCACCCTTTGCTCGCTCAGTTTTTCCATAAAAGCGATTTCCAGGGATTCCTGGGTAAACGTATTGTTGAGCACAAGCGTATAATTTTTATCGTATGCCATGCGCTCGCATTCCATAAAAATATTGGCGTAATAAGCGTTGCGCACGTCCGGGCAAAGCATGCCCAACAGCCTGCTGTGCGTTTCACTCAGGCCCCGCGCGATAGCGCTGGGCTTAAAATTATATTTGTCCACAATGGCCTGCACACGGTCGCGCTTGTCCTGTTTCACACCGGCGCTGTTGGCGAGGATGCGTGATACTGTAGCGGTGGAAACGCCCGCTTCCCTGGCTATGTCGTAGATCGTGATCTCTTTTTTCAAGGCCATATTTACCACTCCTGAAGCAAGTATAACGCATCGCGTCCGTTTTGGCAAGCGGTTACATTTGTTGAACTTGTTTTTGCTGCGTTTCCTCTCCATTTTGTTTTATTAGGCAATATTTTTACCATATCAAAACATCCCGCCTTTTCTTTCTGCGATTATTTATGTGTAACCGGTTAATTAATTTTATATTTCTATTGAAACGCCTTGTTTCATCCGTTATACTATACGCGGTTCCATCCGCGGCGATCGCCACATCCGGCTGTAAGGCAAACTACTTTTCATGCGCCGGTACAGGCACGCACGATTTCTCATCCGAAGGAGCACGTTATGCAGCCTATCGACTTGAACCTCGGTTATCTTACGGATCCGCAGATTTTCGCCGTGGGGTGTCTACCCGCGGTATCCGACCACGACACGTTCGCCGATACACGGGAAACCCAGCACGGACAAAGCAGCCTGCGCCTGAAACTGGACGGACGGTGGAAATTCTCCTATGCCCAGAACCTCGCTCAACGGCCGGAAGGGTTTGAAAAGCTCGGGTTCGATTGTTCCGGTTGGGACGAGATCGACGTACCCGGGCACATTCAGCTGCAGGGATACGGCAAACCCCAGTACGTCAACACCCAATACCCGTGGGACGGGCACGAAAACCCCACTCCGCCGCAAATTCCACAGCGCGATAACCCCGTGGGAAGCTATATCACAAATTTCCATACCCCCCAAGCCTGGGCGGGCAGCCGTATAACGTTGGTTTTTCACGGGGTGGAGAGCGCCTGTTTCGTGTGGGTCAACGACGTAGCCATTGGCTACGCGGAAGATAGCTTTACCCCATCGCGTTTTGACATCACCGCGGCGCTTAACGAGGGCGAAAATAAGCTGGCGGTACAGGTATTCCGCTTCTGTTCCGGCTCCTGGCTGGAGGATCAGGACTTCTGGCGTTTTTCCGGGATTTTTCGCAGCGTCGAGCTGCGCGCCGAACCGCTCGCGCACGTAGAAGATATTTTTATCCGCGCCCTGCCGGCAGAGGACCTGAAAACCGCCGAACTTACGGCGGAAATCAGCCTTACGCTGCCGCGGGAGCCGGTTATCCTTCAGGCGCAGCTTTTGGACGGAGAAGGCCGCGAAGTGGATTGTTTCCCCGTACCGGCGCGGGAACGTACGCTGCTGGTTCGCACGGTATCCAGCCCCCGCCTGTGGAGCGCAGAATGCCCCGAACTGTATACTTTGCGCCTTACACTGCTTAACGCGCACGGGCGCGAGATTGAGGTGGCGCAGACCGAGCTGGGCTTCCGTCGTTTTGAGATAAAAAACAGCGTTTTGCAACTGAACGGAAAGCGTTTGCTGCTTCACGGCGTGAACCGGCACGAGTTTAACGCGCACACAGGCCGTGCCCTGAGCGAACAGGATATGCTGTGGGACATTCAAACGCTCAAGCGCAGCAACATCAACGCCGTGCGCACCAGCCATTACCCCAACAACAGCCTCTGGTACCGCCTGTGCGACCGTTACGGAATCTACCTGATCGATGAAGCCAACCTGGAAACCCACGGCACGTGGATGTTCCGGGGCAAGATATCCTCGGAGCGGGTTTTGCCTTACGATAACGAGGTATGGCTGCCCGCCTGCCTGGACCGGGCACACTCCCTGCTGGAGCGGGATAAAAATCACCCCAGCGTGCTGTTTTGGAGCTGCGGCAACGAAAGCTACGGCGGCAGCGTACTCCATGCCATGTCGCAGTTTTTCCGTACGCGCGACCCGAATCGTCCGGTACACTACGAAGGCGTTTTTCACGACCGCCGGTTCAACGATACCAGCGATGTGGAAAGCCAGATGTACACCCCCGCCGCTGAAGTGGCCGTCTGGCTGGACACGCACACGGACAAGCCTTTTATCCTGTGTGAATATATTCATGCCATGGGCAACAGCGTCGGCGGCCTGAGCGAATATCTGGCGCTGGAAGATTACTGCGCACGCTACCAGGGCGGTTTCATCTGGGATTGGATCGACCAGGCAATCGAGGCGCCCCTGCCTGGCGGCGGTCACGGGCTATGTTACGGCGGCGATTTTTACGACCAGCCGACGGATCGCAACTTCTGCGGCGACGGGTTGATCTTCGCCGACCGTACGCCCACCCCGAAACTGCAGGAAGTGAAGTTTCTGTACCAGAACGTGCGCATTCTGCCTGACCCAACGGGGGTAACGCTGCAAAACCGCTCCCTGTTTGACGACCTGCGCGCGTACCGCCTTACGTGGAGCCTTACGCTGAATGGCGAGCCGGTCGCGCGCGGCGAGCTGGAAAACGTCACCCTTCCTGCGGGGGAAAGGCGCGCTTTCCCACTGCCCCTGCCGCCTATGGACCAGGCCGGAGAATACGCGCTGTTATGCGAGCTGTGCCTGAAAAACGAAACCCCGTGGGCACCGGCCGGATACGCACAGATGCACGGCCAGGCTGTTCTTCAAAATACACCTACCTTGCCCGCCGCTCTGCCCCGCACACCTGAAACGCGCGTGGTACAGGGCGATGTGAACCTGGGCGTGAACGACGATACGTTTGAAACGCTTTTCGGCCTTGCGGAAGGCGGACCGGTTGCGTTCGGCCGGGCAGCGCTGCCGTCGCTGTTCAACTTCGCGCCGCGCCCCAGCCTGTACCGCGCGCCGCTGGATAACGACGTGGGTAACCGTTTTCCGCAGCAGACCGCGCTTTGGCGCGCGTTCAGCCTGCTTGCGGTTCCGGTTGTAACGGGCATGGAACTTTCCGGCCCGGCGCCGACGCTGCGCTATCGTTTTGAACTGTTATCCCTTACCAACGCTGCTTTGGAGGTCGACTATACCGCGCTGTCGGCCGGCCGCCTGCGAGTGGACGCAGTGCTGATCGGCGGCGAGAACCTTCCGGATCTGCCTGCGCTGGGGCTATCCTTGCGTTTGCCGCGCGAATTATGCTTTGTACGCTATTATGGCCTGGGCCCCCTGGAAAACGAAACCGACCGGCATTCAGGCGCGGTGCTGGGTCTGTACCAGACCACCGCGCAAGAGAACCTGACCCCCTACCTGAAACCTCAGGCATGCGGCAACCGCACGGGCGTGCGCTGGGCGGAGCTGAGTGACCGAAAAGGACGTGGTTTGCGTATCAGCATGGCAGAAACCCCCCTGCAGGTATCGGTGCTGCCCCACAGCCAGGAGGAACTTGCTTCCGCCCTGCATCGGGAGGAACTGCCCCCGGCCGCCTATACCTACCTGGACGTGGCAGCGGCTCGTTACGGCGTGGGTGGGGATAACAGCTGGGGCGCGCCCGTGCTGCCCGCCTACCGCCTGAAAGCGAACGCCAGTCTTCGGCTGTCTTTCCTATTAGAAGCTCTGTAAGGTACCCCTCCCTTTCCCTGGCGGAAGCCATGGTTGGATTGCCCTTTCCCTTCCGGCGTATGCCGGAAGGTTTTTTTGCGTGGAGCGGAGGCTAACTGTTGAACATCCGCGCGAATTTTAAATTTAAAACATTTGGAAAAAAACGTCACAGCCCGCTGAAAAAGGCTTGTCTGCTTTGTCGGCTACGCCAGAAAAGGCGAGCCCGTCCTTCCGTGCACACTCGCACCCACGCGCGGCTTGCCCTCGCGCATAAACGTCTTTAAACATACTGCTAAAACGGTTTGTCAACGGTGAAGAAATACGGTATAATTGTTTTCATGCAAGCCGCCTCCTTCAGCGCAGTGTGTAAAGATTAACTTACAGGCGAGCCGTTCCACGGCCCCCAACCACGCGTGGTACTTGCTATATGAGGCGCCAAAACGCGGCGGTTCCATCCAGTCCGGGGTAAAAAAAGGGGGGCGACAACATACATACGCTGCTGATTCGCAACGCCGACGCCATTGTGACCGTGGACGAGCAGGATCGCGTTCTTCGTAATGCCAGCCTGTTGATTGAAAACAACGTGATCCGCGCCATAGGCCCGGGGCCTTTCGAGGCAGATCAGGTGATTGACGCGCGCGGCTGCTTTGTCTACCCGGGGCTTGTGAACACGCACCACCACCTGTACCAGACCTTCACACGCAACCTCCCCGGGGTACAAAAGCTGGAGCTTTTCGCCTGGCTTCGGGCGCTTTACGGCATTTGGCGCGGGCTGAACGACGATTGTGTATATTACGCCGCTTTAGCAGGCTTAGGCGAGCTGGTGAAATACGGCTGCACTACCTGCATGGATCACCATTACGTATTCCCGCGAAACGGCAGCGAACATTTTATCCGGCGCGAGTTCGATGCCGCGGAAGCCCTGGGCGTTCGCCTGTGCGCCGCGCGCGGAAGCATGTCCCGCGGGGAAAGCGAAGGCGGTCTACCGCCGGATGATCTTACCCAGAGTGTGGATGTGATTCTGCGGGAGAGTCAGCGGCTGGTGGAAACCTACCACGACGCTTCCCGCTTTTCCATGCGCACCGTGGTGTTGGCGCCCTGCTCGCCTTTCAGCGTTACGACCGAATTGTTGAAGGAATCTACTAAACTGGCGCGCAGCCTGGGCGTTCGTCTGCACACCCACCTGGGGGAAACCCGCGATGAAACGGAGTACTGCCTGCAAACGCTGGGTAAACGCCCGCTGGAATACATGGGCGATTGCGGCTGGCTCGGCGCGGACGTGTGGTTTGCTCACGGTATTCACTTTACCGACGCTGAGCTTCGCCTGCTGGCCGATACGCAAACCGGCGTGGCGCATTGCCCCGTTTCCAACATGAAACTGGCCTCCGGCGTTTGCCGCGTGCCGGATATGCTTGCGCTCGGCGTGCCGCTGGGCCTGGCGGTGGACGGCAGCGCAAGCAACGACGGTTCCAACCTGCTGGCGGAAATCCGCGCGGCTTACCTGCTGCACCGCCTTGTTTCCAGCGATAAAGCTCCCACGGGGTACGAGCTGCTAAAAATCGCCACGCGGGGAAGCGCCCGCCTACTGGGCCGCGACGATATCGGCAGCCTGGCGGTCGGTATGGCGGCGGATCTGTTTATACTGGACGTAAGTCTGCTGGATCAGGTCGGCGCGAAGCTGGATCCGGCCAACCTGCCAGGCACGGTGGGCTATGCCAGACCGGCTAAATACGTGATTATCAACGGTGAAGTCGTGGTGCGCGACGGTGAACTTACAACGATCGACGAGCGGTTCGCAGCGCAAAAAGCAAACGCGCTGGCCATGAAACTGGTAAACGGCGAAAACAGGCGGGCGTGAGCCGCCGGGAATCGGCCGGGTCAAACGGCCTATCCTTCTTCGACAGCAAAAAAGCGGCATAAGCCGCTTTTTTCAGAGCTTGTCAAATTAGCCTGCTTTCCGGAGGTATCGGAGGGCCGCAGCCCTCTGATTGCCACTCGTATCGACCGGCTTTGCCGGTCGGGCGGGGAGTTTGCGGCTCTGCCGCAAACAATACCCGAAGATCAAAAAGTGGCGAAGACCACTTTTTTGACAGTCTACGCAAAAAAGCGGCTGACGCCGCTTTTTTGCGTATTCACCGGCGATTACTTTTCGGCCGGTTTCTTTTTTCTCTGGAGCGCCATCCACATCAGACCCGCCGCGCTCAGCCCGCCCAGCAGCCACCATACGCGGTTATCGCTGTTATCTCCGGTTTGAGGCACAACCGTCACGTCCTTGAGCGTGGTGAACTGGATTTCGTTGCCGTACATCGTGTTCCTGCCATCGGTCACATAATCGCAGGCGTAATAAGTTGTGGCGGGCGTAAGTCCGGTTACCGTGACCGTATATAAGCCCGGGCCGGTGCCGCCTGCAACCGCTCGCCCTACGCTCGGGGAAGTTAGTGTGGGATGGGGCGAAACGCTGTATACAAAGCCGCGTTCCAGCAGCGTCTTGATGCTGCGGTTAAAGGTCAGGTCGCCGGAAAGCGTGGTGCTGTCCTTGGTAATCCCCGTAGCCTGGTAAGTGGTAACGCCCGGCTCATCCGCGCCAATAACCGTGCATAGCGCGTCCACCGGTTGCGAAAGGCTGGCAATCGTTAAAGTATTCGTGATTTCCCCGTTAGTGCCCGCGCCCGTCTAGGCATAGGCGTAAGCTGTCGCGCCCGCGCCGGTGGCGGTGATAACGACCTCGCTGCCTTCCAGCAGCACGGCCCCGCTTGTGATGTCCGCGCCGCCTGCCGTGGCCGCGATGGTGCTGCCGGAAGCCACGCCGATGTTCGCAACCGCGAAGTGAACCGTAAAGTAGTTCACCGTCGCGCTGTTAGCGCCACCGTCGATAACCAGGTTTTCGCCAGCATCCACGCCGCCAATAAACACATCGTACAGGCCGCTAGGCAACGAGGCAACATACTCGCCTGTTCTGTTGTTTGTAAGGGTGGCGACCCGGCTTCCGCTTTGCCACAGTTCCACACTGCCGGTCACGTTGGCCGCAACGCCGTCGAGGGTTGTATTAACCGTCGCCTGGTAGGTGCTGGTGTCCGTTACGGTGCAGTACACGGTCACCGAGCCGCTAAGCGATGCAATGGTCAGCGTATCGGTTTTTTCCCTGTTGGTGCCTGTGCCTGTCCACTCGTAGGTATAAGCGGTCGCGCCCGCACCGGTAGCGGTAAAAATGACCTCGCTGCCCTCCATAACCACCGCCCAGCCGCTGTTGATGGCTGTGCCGTTCGCCGTGGCATCGATGTTGCTGCCGTAGGCCGTACCGGCATCGGTTACGAAGGCGCTTACCGTGTAGTAATCGACTCTCGCGCTTCCCGAATCCCCGCTGACGGTAAGGGTCTTGCCGGTATCTACGCCACCGATGTAAACGTTGTAAATGCCGTCGTATACGGTTGCGGTATAGGTACCCACGAACATGCCGGTACTGGTGCAGGTAGCCACCGTGCTGCCGCCCTGGCGCAATTCCACCGCGCCGCTGATGTTTCCAAATATACCGTCTATGTAGGTGTGTACAGTCGCACCATAGGCGGTCGTTCCCGTAACTAAACACTCCGCGTCCACCCCGCTGTTAATCGCATTAATGGTCAGCGTATCGGTTGTCTCGCCGCTGGTGCCTGCACCCCTCCAGGCATAGGTATAGCTGGTTGCGCCCGCACCGGTAGCGGTGATAACGACCTTGCTGCCTGCCAGTACCACCGCCCTGCTTGCAATGGCTGTACCGCCTGCCGTGGCCGCGATGGTGCTGCCGGAAGCCGTGCCGTCATCGGTTACAGCGTAGCTTACCGTGTAGTAATCAACCCTAACGCTTCCCGGATTTCCATTGATGGTGAGTTTCTTGCCAGTATCAACGCCGCTGATATAAACATCGAAAACGCCGTCGTGTATGGCTGCAATATAGGTGCCCACACTTTTTCTGGAGCAGGTGGTCACTCGCCTTTTGAGGCTTTACGGAAAAGGCCTGAGCATCCAAAGCGAAAGCGGCGTCGGAACTTCCGTGAGCTTTGAGATACCGATATAAGAAGGGGGGGATGCCCATGCTGCACGCGATCGCCGTGGATGACGAGGAAACGGCGCTGCAATGGTTTGGCCGGATTGCGGCCGTCAACCCGAACCTGTCGGTTGCGGATATGTTTCAATATCCGGAAGACGCGCTTGCCTATGTGCGCAGCCATCCGGTGGACGTGGCCTTTCTGGACGTTGAAATGCCGGAGATGAGCGGGCTGGAGCTGGCGGAACGGCTGATTCGGCTCGATCCCTTCCTGCGGATCGTTTTCGTGACCGTTTACAGCCAAAACGCACTGGACGCTTTTCGCGCGCACGCGATAGGTTACCTGTTAAAGCCTCTGGACAGCGAAGCCCTGGACGAGCAGGTGAACCACCTGACAACGCTGAACATGCCGCGGCCCATCGGGAGCGCGGCCCCGCCGATATGCGTAAAATGCTTCGGGCCGTTTTCCGTTACGGTGCCTTCGCAGCCCGCGCTTACCATCCGTTGGAAAACCGCGAAAACGGAGGAACTGTTTACCCTGTTGGCGTACCACCAAGGCAAAGTAAAAACCAAGGAAAGCATGATTGAAACCCTGTGGCCTGAGATGGATCCCGACAAGTCCGTAAACCTCTTTCGCGTCACCTGCACCTATCTGCGCGCGGCGCTTACGGAGCTGGGCTTTCCGGATCTTCTGCAGCGCGAGCTGGACGGTTACAGCCTCAGCGCAACTGCCGTCGATTGCGACGTTACCCGCTTTCAGCAGGCGATACGTAATCTGCCAGCCCTAAGCGCCGACACGCTGGAGGCAGCCGCCGCCCTGTATACCGGCCCGTTCCTGGAGGATAAAAACTACCAATGGGCAAGCGCGGCGCGCACGCGGCTGGAGGCAGATGATCGCCGCCTGCAAAACCGCCTGTGCGACCTGTATTGCGCCCAAATAACCTTGAGCGCGCCAATAAGATGTTGGAACAGCTGTTGCAATACGACCCCTGCGACGAGGCGGCCGTTACGCGCCTGGTACGGCTTCGGCTTCGGGCGGAGCAGCAGGCCGCCGCTGAAAAGGCTTATCGGGACTATGAAACAGCCCTGAAAGAGGAACTGGACGTTTCCCCGTCGGCGAGCCTGCGCGCGCTTGTGGCACAAGCCCCCAAGAAAAAATAAACACATCGGCCAAAAACGCCAGACGGCGGCATGGCGTCGGTTCCGAACGACCCGACGTTGATTGTATAAAGAAAAAGGACGTCCATCTCATAACAGGATGGACGTCCTTTTAGGCACTCAATTAGGGCCTCGAATCCTGGACAGCCTGATTTAAGCGAATGATTATGCTCTTTCACCCAACATACCGTAATGAGCGGAAGGCATACCACTGGATGCTTTGCCGCCTATCCGTCGCAGTAAAAGCCGAACGCCCGGCTTCCCAGATATGCCCTAATCCCTATAGCGTGGGGTTCAAAACGGAGCTCAGTTCCCCTCCATATGCCACGCAACAGGCGGTATGGTTGAATCAGCCGCGCTCGGGCAGGCGGCTATTCGGGCGTTTCCGTTGCGTCCAACCCCGTCCATAACAGCTTAAGCCAAATCGTCTGCCGCTGCAGCCATTCATTCTCGTCGGTAAATTCCCCGTGCGTATCGTCCAGCAACACGGTTTGATGGCCGCTCCCGTCGTATTCCGTAACCAGTTCGCGTATGGATTCGCCATTGTCCCGATCATCGTAAAGCACGGACGCTTCACGCCAAAGCACCGGCTTTCCATCCACAAAACGGTACAGCGTGTATATGCCCGTAACCGCGCTGTCGTGTTCCCAATTCAATATCAGCTTTTGTTTGGGATAGATCTGGTAGCTGGACAGGTTGCTTAACACGGGTGCCGCGTCAAACTGCTTTTCCGTTTCGTTATACAGGAAGTATGTGGAATAACGGTTGGAAGCGCCTACTACATGCAGCGCTTCAATGTCCAGATAACCATCCGAGTTCAAATCCACAAATTGCAGCAACGGCACCATTTCATCGCCATTGGAATAATCAAACAGCAGCGGGTTCATCGTTCCCTCAACCGAACCGGTTATTTGAATACGGTAAATGGAATCGTCATCCGAAGCGGCGTCCTTTGTGCCCGTGTCGTAAACGGTAAAAGTTAGGGGGGCCATCCCCTCATGAAGGGTTATCGCAGCGCTAAACAGCGGGGCGTCCTCCGCCACGGACAGGCAGGGAATCATCATACTCAGCACCAACAGCAGGCTTGCGAACCTTTTTCCGCGTTTCATAAACTTTGCTTCTCATTTCTCTTTCCCGATGACTGTGGAAAGCATTCCGCTTTTTAACATACGATTGGAAGGCTTAAGGCTTCCAATCGGTCTTACGCTCCGGAGGTTTCCTCCGCCATCTGTCTATTTCTCGCTTTCAATGTGGATTCCCTTTTTAGGGAGGCAGGTCGACGGAGTGACCCTACATAGAAGTGTGATTTGGAAGGGATTCATTTCCTGTTTGGTGAATGCTTGAATATATAAAGCCTAAAACATCACAAACATTGTGTTTACAATTCGCACTGCCTTCACCGTCCCTTCAAAACACCTTACTACAATAACTATGGAATGACAATGGAGGCTTTGAAGATGAAGAAATTTCTTGCGCTTTTGGTTTCCTTGGTTCTTATCTCAACTTCGTTTCTGGCTCTTGCTGAAGACCAGTCCACACCGTCCGGCACTTCCCCGGCGATGACCGGCGGGCAAGCCGCTGGCGGACAAGCCCCTGGCGGGCAAAGCAGTCAGCCCAGCAGCTATAACGCCGTAAACACGTACAGTTCGGATACCACCCTCTCCTCTGGCAGCTACGATTCCACCGGAACCGACGAGAATGCCATCCTGGTAACCGATGGCACCACGACCCTCGATAACGCAAACATAACCCGGGTATCATCGGATAGCACCGGTGGCGACAACTCCAGCTTCTATGGCGTGGGCGCCGCATTATTGGTAACTGGCGGCACGGCAATCCTCTCCGGCAGCACAATCATTACAGATGCCGCGGGCGGCGCGGGCGTGTTCGCCTACGGCGATGGCGTAGCCTACGTATCCGATACCACCATCACCACCAACAAGGACACCTCCGGCGGTATCCATGTGGCGGGCGGCGGCACATTGTATGCCAAAAACCTGACCGTGGAAACCAGCGGCGATTCCGCGGCGGCAATCCGTTCCGATCGCGGAAGCGGCACCATGGTGGTGGACGGCGGTACATATACAAGCAACGGCAGCGGTTCGCCCGCGCTGTACTGCACTGCCGACATCTCCGTGAATAATGCAACGCTGGTTGCTAACGGCTCCGAGGCGCTCTGTTTGGAAGGCTTTAACACGGTTCGACTTTTTGATACTTCTCTTACCGGCAACATGCCCGATTTGGAACAGAACGACAACACCTGGACCGTAATCCTTTATCAGAGCATGTCCGGCGACTCGGCGGTTGGCGAAGGCAAGTTTGAAATGGTGGGAGGCAGCCTGACCTCTCAGAACGGCGGACTGTTTTATACCACCAACACCCAGAGCGAATTTATCCTTTCCGGCGTAACCATTACCGCGTCGGATGGCAGCGAGTACTTCCTGCGCTGCACCGGCAATGCAAACCAGCGCGGTTGGGGCACCACTGGCACCAACGGCGCGGATTGCAAATTTACCGCCATTTCTCAGCAGATGAACGGCAACATCATATGGGACAGCATTTCCCAGCTCAACCTGTATGTTACGCAGCAGAGCACCCTCACGGGTGCTGTGCTGGATGATGAAACCAATGCCGGCGAAGGCGGGGACAGCTATGGCACCGTCTACCTGGATGGCACATCCAGTTGGGTTGTGACCGGCAATAGCGTCGTGACTAACCTAAACAGCGAGGGCACGATTGTGGATGCCGCGGGCAACACCGTTTCCATTATCGGTACCGATGGCACTGTTTTCGTGCAGGGCACCAGCCAGTATAGCGTGACCGTGTCCACTTACCAAAACAGCTGTGACCTCACCGATGTTGGCGTGGCTTCGAGTTTCAGCGATTACGCTGTGACCTTCTAACTTACGCTCCGTTGTCCGCAGCCATAACTTACGCGGCGGCCGCCTAAAACTGTGTACAGCTACAGTTATTTTGGGGCCGCCGCGTAGTGTATACCGCAGCAAAGCGGAGCAGAATCGCACTCGCTTGGGATTGTCTATGCTCCGCTTTAATTGGCTGTCATAGACTGTACAGAAGTTATAAGAAGAGGGTAT
>JADGQP010000020.1 GCA_017881705.1 Christensenellaceae bacterium | reverse complement strand
CCGGTGTCCACGTTTACCTTCCGGCCGCAGCGCGGGCATGTTTGTTCGCTCATGAAACCAACCTCCAATGCCCAAAATCTTATTTTCGCCAGAGAGCGTCGCTCATGTCCGAGGGCATACGCCAATCTCCGCGCGGGGAAAGGCTGATGCTGCCCACCTTGGGGCCGTCGGGCACGCAGTTGCGCTTGTATTGCTGGGCAAAGAAACGACGAGTGAAAGCGGACAGCCGCGTATCGATCTCCGCTTCGCCGTAAACGCCGTCGAAGGCCTGCAGGGCCAGCCGTTTCAGCCGGTCGGGGCCGCTTCCGCTGTCCAGCATATGGTAGAGAAAAAAGTCGTTTAGCGTATAATCGCCCACGATGTCCTCGGTGCGCTGGCAAAGTTCCCCGTCGGTCACGGGCAGCAGCTCGGGGCTGATGGGGGTTGCGATTACGTCGCGGCATACATCGCGCACGGCGCCGCCGAAATCGTGCTCGCTCAGGTACTGCACCAGACTTTTCACCAGGGTCTTGGGTACCGAGCAGTTTACGTTGTACATGCTCATATGGTCGCCGTTATAGGTGGAAAAGCCCAGCGCGGCTTCGCTCATGTCGCCGGTGCCCAGCACGATGCCGCCCACCTTGTTGGCGACGTCCATTAAAATCTGTGTACGTTCGCGCGCCTGTGAATTTTCGTAGGTCACGTCGTGTTTGGCTTCATCCTGCCCGATATCGGCGAAATGCTGGCGTACGGCTTTTTCGATGCTGATTTCCAGCGCCGTAACGCCTAGCGTCTCCATGAGCCGGTCGGCGTTGGATTTGGTGCGTTTGCCCGTGCCCATGCCCGGCATAGTGATGGCTATCAGACCTGTATGGGGCAAGCCCAGCATATCCAGCGCGCGAACGCCCACCAGAAGCGCCAGCGTGCTATCCAGCCCGCCGGAAACGCCCACCACGGGGTGCTCGCAGCGAATCGCCGAAAGGCGCGTGGCAAGCCCTGTGCATTGGATGCGCACAATCTCTTCCAGATGTTCCTCCCTCAGCGCGCCGCCCGGCACGAAAGGCAGGGGCGCGATGGGGCGCAGAAGCTGCTGTTTTTCGGCTGTGTGTTCCGCCATGGGCAGAGGTACGAGGGTCATGGGAATCTTTCTGCGTTCCATCTGGTGGAAGCTGCCGTTGCGCTGGCGCTGGTAGCGCAGACGCTGTACATCGATATCCGCCACGGCGTTATCGCCTGTGAGGGTGAAGCGTTGGCCTTCGGCCAAAATCCTGCCGTTTTCAAATACGCCGGTATATCCGCAGAACACCAGGTCGCTGGTGCTTTCGCCAAAGCCTGCGCAGGCGTAGGCGTAGCCCGCGTATAAACGGCCGCTCTGCTGGGTAAGCAGCTCCCGCCGGTAGGCTTGCTTGCTTACCAGGGCGTTGCTGGCGCTGGGGTTGAGGATGATATCCGCGCCTTCCACGGCGTATTGGCTGCTGGGGGGAATGGGCGTCCACAAATCCTCGCAGATCTCCACGGCGAAAGAAAAATCGCCCCGATCGAATAGCAGATCGGCTGCCAACGGACAACGCACGCCATCCTGGTTAAAATCCCGATCAGCTTGCGCGGCGCTTACAAACCAGCGGGTTTCGTAAAACTCATTGCCGTTGGGCAGGTAGGTCTTGGGCACTAACCCGCGCACTAACCCGCCCTGCAGCACCGCCGCGCAGTTGAACAGCCTGCCGCGCTGGTTTACCGGCAGACCGACGATCACCGCCATATCGCCAGTTTGCGCCGCGATCTCCTTTACGGCGGTGAATGCCGCGCGCTGAACGGTTTCGTGCGCAAGCAGATCGCCCAGGGTGTAGCCCGTTACGCACAGTTCCGGAAACACCGCAACCTGCACGCCCTGCGCCTCCAGCACGCGCATGCGCGCCAGAATCTCCTGCTTGTTTTTTTCCACGTCGCCCAGATGCACGCGTACACTGGCGGCGGCAATACGGGCAAAATCGCTGGGCATGCGGAAACCTCCTAGACTGAAGGTATAAAAGATGCGCGGCCTTTTGCGGGGCTTAAAGCAACGGTGCGAGCGCGCTGTTTACGGTACTTTGATGAGCATGGTCTTTTGCTCGTCCATCTCCACGGCCAGAAGGCTGTCCTTCTCCAGAGCCTTGAGCACGTCGCTGAAGCGTTTGAAGCCCAGCGCGCGCTCGGAAAAATCCGGATAGGCGGCCTGAATGTCGGCCTTGAGAATACTGGGGTTGATACGATCGAAGCCGCCGTCTTTATAATGCTGGAGCTGGTCGCGGAACGCGTCCTTCCAGTTATCCTTGGTGATTTGCGGGGTTACGGTTTCCTTGGCGGGCTGGCCAAGCGACACCATAACGTTGAAATTGTCGTTACGGATGCGCAGGTTGCCGTACTTGTGGGCGAGTTTATCCAGCAGTTTCAAAAACGTGGAGCAGCCGAACGCCTTCTCGTTAAAATCCGGACGCAGGCGCAGCAGGATGCCTTTGAGCTCGCTGGCATAAATCTCGTCCTGGTCGGTTTGCTCGTCCAGGATGCTTTCGATGAGTTTGTTGAGTTCCAGCTCGTCCATCGGTTCTTTTTCCGAGGCGGCGGTTTTCTTTTTATCTTCGGGCATGCGCGTGCGTCCGCCTACGTTTTCCAAAAACTGAAACTCGTTGCAGGCGTTGATGAAGATGTTGCTGGCAGCCTCGCTGCGGCTGATGCCCAGCACGAATTTGCCCATGCTTTTCAGCTTGCCTACCAGCGGTGTGTAATCGCTGTCGCCGGACACGATGCAAAAGCTGTTAATCAGCGGGTTGGTGTAGGCGACTTCCAACGCGTCGATCACCAGCAGAATATCGGCGTTGTTTTTTTGGCTGATGCCGTACCGCAGGCTGGGCACGACCGTGAAGGTGTTGCTTAGGAGCACTTCCTTCAGGTCGCTGTACTGGTCGGTATAACCGTACACTTTTCCAAGCAGGATATCGCCGCGGATCTTGACCTTTTCCAGGACGCTGAGCAGAGTGGATACCTTTGCGCCGCAGTTTTCCAGGTCTACGAACAGGGCGAATTTTGAATTTTCCAGAAATAATCGCTTCTTTCTATAAGAAGAGTCGTTAGGGTTTTTGGGAGAACGTTAAATGAGAAAGTTAAATGCGGAAGGTGAATTTATCGCCGCGGATCCATTGGCGGCTGGTGTGCAGGGGCCGATCATACTGGTCGAACACCGTTTCGTCCAAAAGCAGCATCGCCTCACCCGCGGCGGTGGCCAGGTAACGGCTTACCACAGGCGTGGCGTGCCCCAGGGAAATATCGTGGATCGCGCGGCTGGGAACCAGCCCGTGCGCGCGCAGCAGCGCGTACAGCGAGCCTGTGAGCGGTTCCCGCTCGATAAAGTCACAGGCGGTTGGGAAACGGTTGTATTCCAGCATTACGGGTTCGTCGTCGCACAGGCGCAGGCGGCAAAGCTCAATGACTTCTGCGGCGGGGTCCAGCTGCAAACGCAGCGCATCCTCCGGCCGGGCGCTTTCGCGCTTGCAATCCACCACGCGGCTGGAGGCTTGCCTGCCCATATCCCGACAGGCCTGGGTAAAACTGGTGATGTGCTGCAAATCGCGGGTAAGGCGCGCGTCCGCCACAAAAGTGCCTTTGCCCTGGCGGCGCACCAGCAGCCCTTCCTGCACCAGATCGAGCATCGCCTTGCGCACGGTAACGCGGCTGACGCCGTAAATATCGCAAAGCGCCTGTTCGCTGGGGATACGGGCACCGGCGGGATACACGCCCGCAACCACGTCGTTCTTCAGCCGACGCATCAGTTGCTGGTAAAGCGGGTTCTGGCTTCCTTTTTCCAAAAGCAGATCCGGCATACGCTCACCTCCCGACATTTACCAACAGTATACCGTAAAAGCGCGCAAACGGCAAGCGTCCGGCGAGAAAGCGAGCCTCGGACGTCGAAAAACGCAAAGTTGGCGAACGGATGGCCGCAGCGCGCCGCCGCAAGAAAATCGCCCCCGAAAGCTCGGGGGCGACAAGATGTTAAATAAACTGTTTTCCGGGAGGCTTAGTGGGCTGAAGCTCTTCGGCGGTATTCGCATTGCCCGGATCTGTCTTGCGTTCGGGGGCGAGCGGACTATTCCAGAAAAGATACCAATATATCCGTGCTGTCGGCGAACCGGTACAGATCGTCGATCACGCCGGCGGGCATTTCCAGAACGAACGGAGCCAGTTTGAGCGCCAGGGTGGGCAGCAGCTCGGCCTTGTAATCGTCCAAGTAGGTTTCGTTAAGGCTGAAAAAATCGTTTTGCGGGTAGCTGCCTTCAACGAACACGCTCTTGTCCACGGTGGAAATCTTACCGTTAAAAGCCAGGGACAGCGCGGGTTTGAGTGTTTGCGGGTGAATCCAGTCCACGTTGAGGTTCAGCGTATACGGGCGCTGTACGCTGTCGCGCGACCATTTAAAATCAAAAATCACGGGGGGTGTGTCGCTTGCCAGGGAGCTTCCGGAAGCGGTAAGCGTAAGGCGGCCCTGCCCGCCCAGATCGCCCGCCTGGGGCAGGTTTTCGCCCTGGGCTTTCAGCAGGATCGCATCGGCGCCGTTCTGTGTTACACGCAGGCTGGCGGAGAGCGCCGCGCCGGCGGCACCGGGCGTCCAATCGTAATCGAAGATTAGCGTATAGCCTTCCGCGGTGGGCAGCGTGAGGGTGAACGCTGTTTCGCCGTTCGCTGTGGTTTGCGTGAATACGTTGGTGCCCCCCAGCGTCATGGTTACGCCGTTCCCGGTTTCCGTAACGGTCATCCCGTTCTGTTCGGGATCCAGCGCGTCCAGTTCGTCCTCCAGATCGCCCAGAATGCTTAACGTCATATCGCTGGCGTATAGATCGGTCAGCAGGCTGGTGAAGAAGAAATACGCGCGGTTGTCGTTTTCGTCGTTCACCAGTTGGTCAAGGCTTTCGCAAAGCTCGTAAAGATTCTCATAGGGTACGGTATAGGTGAACGTGCCGTCGGCGGCGGGTGCGCCGGAATTGCTTACGACAACGGCGGTGGGGCCGTCCGCGCTGCCGATGACGGCTGCGGAGGGCGCGTTGGTGGGTTTGTCGGCCGCGGCGCCGGTATCTGTGGCAACGTTGGCGGTATTGTCGGCTGCAGCGCCGGTATCTGTGGCAACGTCGGCGGTGTTGTCGGCTGTGGCACCGGTATCTGTGGCAACGTCGGCGGTATTGTCGGCTGCCGTATCGTCGTCGGCGGCGGTTTCGTCCGTTTGCGCATCCTCTGCGGACACGCCGTCCAAGGCATCCTGCCGGGCGTTTGCCAGCATTTCGGCCACGGGCTGATAATAGCTTTCGCCAATCCAGTAAGCGGCGTCGGGGTAGGTAAGCAGCGCCAGATACTGCGTGGGTAGATTCATATAGTAATAAGGCTTGAGCATGAACTCCAGATAATTGTGCATCTGAAAAAACAGCGTCACGTTATTGAGCGCAGGCGAAGTGACGTAACGATAGCTATGGTAGCCGTCGTACACAAAGGGGAGCTGATCCTGCCCGTTGAGCCGCAGCGCGCCGTTTAGGTACACACGGCTGTCAGGGGTAAACGGCGCCAGCACGTCGGCCGACCCGCTCAGGCTGATTTTTTGAAGAAAGGTTTCCCAGGCCGACAGATGCGCGGTGCTTGCGGGGAACCCATCCGCGTGCAGGGCCAGGCCGCAGGTGAAATCGGCGTGGGTCACCGTGCCGTCGGGCAGGTAGGTGTCCGCCGTGGCAGGCAGGGCCGAAAGCAGCAGACACAGCGCCAGCGCGAGCGCGCCGATACGGCTGGACAGACGATGTTTCATAGCGTCCTCCTTGGTTTGCGGGCGGTTCGCCGCTCGCAAACGCGACGTTGATACGCTTTCAAATTATGAACGCACGGGGGCCCGCGGGGGATTTTACGCTGTAACGAGGAGCTAAAACGAAGATACAGCGGGGCTGTTCAAGGCTTTGGCAACGAAGCACAGGCATAAAAACGCCGTGAGAGCGGAACATTCACGAACGGGTATTAATCGGCCTTGGAGCGGTGGGCGGCGCGCGCGCGTTCCTCGTGGTTCAGTTCCCGCTTGCGCATGCGCAGGTTTTGGGGCGTGACTTCCAGCAGTTCGTCGTCGTCGATGAACTCCAGGCATTCTTCCAGCGTCATGGGGTGCACGCTCACCAAGCGCAGGCTATCCTCGCTGGCGCTGGCGTTGCGCATGTTGGTCACATGCTTTTGCTTGCACACATTCACCACCAGATCGTCCGGGCGGGCGTTCTGGCCGCAGATCATGCCTTTGTACACCTGCGTTTGCGCGGTGATGAACAGCGTGCCGCGTTCCTGGGTGCCAAACAGGCCGTAGCCGGTGGCCTCGCCGGCTTCAAAACACACCAGAGCGCCGACGCTGCGGTGGGGGATATCACCCTTGAGGGGCTCGT
>JADGQP010000019.1 GCA_017881705.1 Christensenellaceae bacterium | reverse complement strand
TCCGAATGTTTACGGTGTGGTGGGCGTGCATCCCCATGAGGCAAGCAAGTTTAACGGCGATACGCTTTCGGCGCTGCAAACCTTGCTGCGGGGCGTGCGCATCGTGGGCGTGGGGGAGATTGGACTGGATTATCATTATGATTTTTCGCCCCGCGAAGTGCAGCGGGACGCGTTTGTGCGGCAGCTGGAATTTGCCCATGATCTTCGTTTGCCCGTCGTGCTCCACGTGCGGGACGCGCACGGCGACGTGACCGAGCTGCTCAGGCAGCGCCGCGGGCGGCTGCCCGCCGGTGTGCTGCATTGCTACACGGGCAGCCTTGAAAGCGCGCGAGAATACCTGAACATGGGCTTTTACATTTCCTTTTCCGGCTCGGTCACGTTTAAAAGCGCACATAACCTGCAGGAGGTCGCCCGCTTTGTGCCAGGCGATCGCCTGCTGGTGGAAACGGACAGCCCCTACCTGACGCCTGAACCAATGCGCGGGAAATCAAACGAACCCGCCTACGTGCGCTACGTGGCGCAGAGAGTGGCGGAACTTAGGCAGACGACGTTGGAGGAACTAAGCGCGCGCACGACGGCCAATGTGGAAGCGCTGTACGGCATTGCGCCGCTGAAAGCATAACGCAGCATTGTTTAGCGGGCGCGTCCCAAGGACGCGCCCGCTTTAGCTTGTCAAGAAAGCCTGTTTTAAGAAGGGTTCGAAGGGCCAAAGCCCTCTGATTGCCATTTGTATCGACCGGCGTTACCGGTCGGGCGGGGAATTTACAGCTTTGCCGCAAACAATACTCGCAGCTCAAAAGTGGCAAAGTCCATTTTGGCTTTGTCAAGGAAGCCTACTTTTAAGAGGTATCGGAGGGCCAAAGCCCTCTGATTGCCGCTCGTATCGACCGGCTTTGCCGGTCGGGCGGGGAGTTTGCGGCTCTGCCGCAAACAATACCCGAAACTCGACAATGTGGCTGTGCCACTTTGTCGACAAGCAAAGCGGGCGCGTCCTCAGGACGCGCCCGCTTAAAAACGGTCTAATGCCGAAACGCTTACGCTTCGGTGGTGGCTTCCCCGCTTTGGGTCGGCAGCGCGCGGCGCACTTTACCGCTACGCAGGCAACGGGTGCACACGCTGATACGTTTCACCTGACCGTCCATCTCCACGCGGACGTTTTGCACGTTCGGCGCCCAAAGACGATGGCTTTTGCGATTGGAATGGCTGACTTTGTTGCCGTTCAGCGTACCTTTTTCGCAAACCTCACAATATTTGCCCATTTGCTACACCTCCTAACGGGAGAGTTCATTATTTCACAGCTTGAACATTTTAACATCCTTTAACGCGTTTGGCAAGAGGGGCAATCGGATTTTTTACGTCTGCGGCGTAACGGCCGGACAGCAGCTTTTAATGCGCGTCCGAAATAGTGTGCACCCAGCGTTCGAACGCCTCCATATACGTCTGAAGGAATTTCCGGGTGGAGGCGTTGGTTAGCTTACCGTGCTCGTCCAGCAGCGAATCGACTTTGCCGATATAGGCTTCCGGCTGTTGCATGATCGGGACGTTTAGAAACACCATCGGGTGGCGAAGTGCCAGGTTGGCGCTCACTGCGCCCATTGTGCCTAAGGTAGCGCTGATAATCGCGCCCGGCTTGCCATTCCACGCGTTGTGCCCATACGGGCGGGAAGCCACGTCCAGCGCGTTTTTAAGGGCAGCGGGGAACGAACGGTTATATTCCGGCGTTACAAATAAAAAACCGTCCAGCGAGGCGATCTCCGCACGAAAACGCACATACGCTTCCGGTTGGGTTTTGTTGTCGTCAAAATCCTGGTTGTACAGGGGAAGATCGCCAATCTCCAACATACGAAGCGTAAGCGAGGCGGGCGCGAGCTCGATGGCCGCGTTGGCGACGGCGCGGCAGTAGGAGCCGGCGCGCAGGCTGCCCACCAATACGCCGATCTGTTTTTGGCTCATGGGTGCATCTCCTTATGAATGGTTGCGAGTAAACCGCGTTAAGTTACGGCGGAAGAAGCACGTATTACTGTACGGCGCTTAGCAGTTCCGCCAGAGAAAACGGGAAGGTCAGGATGCCGTTCACCTCGCTGGAGATTGCGCCTGCCTGCAGGTAAAACACGAAATTGCCGTTCTCATCCAGATAAAAATCGCTTTCAGGGGAAAACGCGTGCTTCAGCCCGTCCAGCGTCAGGTCGGGGTCATAAACCGCGTTTCCGGCGGCTTCCTGCTGCTGGATAATTTCCCACACCAGGCCGTACGTCAACTGGGAAACGTAGCTTTCGCTGCCTGTCGCCGCGTCGTCCTGTGCTTCCAGACCCGCTGCCTGGGAAAGCGTGACTGGTTTACCGGCGTAGATGCCATCCAAAGCGAACACAAGGCCCGTCCAGCTTTCGGTTTGCGTACTTCCCAGAAATTGTTGGCTGGAAAGCAGAACACTCAGGAAATCGTCGGTATTGCAGGTGACGCGATAATCCAGGTGGGTGTAGCCTGCGGGCGAACCGTCGGCGGCCTGGGCGGTTATCGCCCCATCGGGGGGCGCCGCATCGGCTAGGCTGGCGGCCAGCGAGGAGAAATAGGCGTTAATGGCTTTGTCCGTCTCGTCAGTTTCCACAAACTGCGGCAAGCGGTAGGTAGAGGCGTAGCCCGCGGTGGCTGCGTCCGAACCGTCGGGGTAGTACCGGGCGTCGGTCAGCGGCTGCGCTTCGCCCAGCGGCTGCGCAAACGCCGGTACGGTAACCAGACACAGCGCTATGGCCAGGCATAACAGGCGTTTCATACGCAACGCTCCCGCAAACCGACCGGTCAGCCCACGCTTACGTCGTCAACCGAGAAAGAATTGTCCAAATAGGAAGTATACATGCTGTAGGTGGAGGCGAGGGACTGTTTGTAGGACAACTCCGCCTGATAGATATATTTATCCGTGACAATGTACACGTCAAACACAGTGTTTCCGTCCTCGGTGTCGTAGGTAACGGTGCCGGAGCTGAACTCCGCCTGAACGTTGGATTTTGCTCCCGGTATGCCGTTGGCGATCACGCTGATATAGTCGTCCAGGTTTGCGCTGGAAGTATTATCGGTGCGGCGTACGAAGAATTTCGCGCTGCCGTCGGGCAGGGAAGCGGATACGCCGTCATTGTTTTCCACCAGCATATCATCGGTGAACAGGCTGGGATAGAGTATGGAGAAGCCCAGGCTGGTGTTGATGTACTCCACCAGAATACTGTCGGTATAAGTCTGCATGGCGCCTTCCATGTTCAGCTCCGAGCCGGTGGAAAAACCGGTGAGGCGGTAACCGTTTTGGGCGCTGGCATCCTCGCGGAAGGTGAAGATGGCGCGATCCATCCACTGGATATCGTGGAAATCCGCCTCCTGCATATTCCGCATCGGCTTGGTGCCCCAGTATACTTCCCCGATAATCTGCACGGCGTTATTGTCCGTCGCATCCACGTTGACCGGCTGGAAGCCGATGTAGCCGTTGATGGGCGTGGTTTGCGCGATCTTTTCCAGCGTGGGAAGCTGCGCGGAAAAATACTTGCCCAAATAGACTGACTGCTGATTCGTATCCGCCAGCAACTCTGCGTTGATCCCCAGCGAGGTGTCGGCGGTGAGGCCGTTATTGAAGAACGCGGAGATGAAGGTGGTGCTGAGCGTGGTTTCCTCATCGCCAATCACTTCCGGTTCGTCGCCTGCGGTCATGGCGGCGCTGGCAACCAGATCCATAAACGGCACGAGCACGTCGAAATCCGAGGACTGCGTCTGCGTAGCACCGGCGAAAGATACGCACCCTGCGCACAAACAAAGCGTCATGATCCAAGCGAGCATCCTGCGGGATAAGAGCTTTTTCATACTTTGCCTCCCCAATGTCCGCGGCTTGCGCCGCCCAGTATTGCTGTTAAAATAGAGAACGTTTTACCTGAGCCTGTTTATCCGAGGGACGCGATATATTCCGCCGCGGATACGGCGGCTACGTTGCCTTCGCCCACGGCCTTGGCAACCTGCAGCGGTTTACCTGTGCAGTCCCCCGCTGCGAACACACCGGCCACGTTGGTGCGCATACCCCGATCCACGGGGATAAACCCGCCGTCGGAGGCAAGATCGGGCAGTAACATGCCCAGGGACACGGCGTTGCGGAAAATGAATATGCCGTCGTAGCAATGCGTACCCTGGCGGGTGGTCACGCACAAACCTTCCGGCGTACGCGACAGGCTTTCGGGCTTTTCATCCACCGCCGTCACGTCTTTGGGCAAGCCGGAAAGATCGTGCTTTTTCAGGGAATAATAATCGACGGACGAGGCAAGCGTGCGTAAAAAACGCGTTTCTTCCAGGCCTTCTTCGGAAGCGGAAAGCACGCCCAGCCGTTTGCCGCGGTAGAGCATCCCGTCGCAGGTGGCGCAGTAGCTTACGCCCATGCCCACCAGTTCTTCCTCGCCCGGCAGAAGTTGCGGGCGAGCCGCGCCCATGGCCAGCACCACGGTTTTGGCTTCCACCACGTCGCTTTCCACCAGCAGCATAAAGCCTTTGTCCGCCGGAAGAATCTGGCGCACCAGGCCTGTACACAGGTTTGCGCCCATGGCGAGCGCCTGCGCCGTAAAACTTTCCAGTATCTTCACGCCGGAAACGGAAGGGAGGCCCGGGTAATTTTCGATGTGTTCGGTGCGCGCCAGCCAGCTGGTATTGGCCGAAGGAGCCACCACTAAAGCATCCAGCCCGCGCATCCGTGCGGTGATGGCGCAGCTAAGCCCCGCTGGCCCGTTACCGACGATAACGATATCTACCATCATTATATTTCAAATCGCTGCGGAAGCAACGGCGCTCCTTTCCCCTAACCATTCCTACTGAGTGTAACAAATTTGTGATGTTTTTGCAATGGTTGGCTTGAATTTTCCTGTAAATTCTGGCGTTTGGGAACCTTTGGCGATATAATACAGGCAAATCCTTTGGCGAGGAGGCGTACACATGGCCGAATGGAACCCGTGGCACGGCTGCCGAAAGTACAGCGCGGGCTGCGCGAATTGTTACGTCTACCGGCGCGACGCGAAGTATGAGCTGGACGCGAGCACCGTTAAAAAGAACGCCGCGTTCGACCTGCCCGTGCGCCGTGTGCGCGATGGGAGCTATAAGCTCAAAGGGCCGGAAACGGTGTTTACCTGCTTTACGTCGGATTTTTTTCTGGACGAGGCGGACGACTGGCGGGCGGAGGCCTGGCGCATGATGCGCGAACGTGCCGACCTGAGCTTCTTTTTTATTACCAAGCGCATTCTGCGCTTTTACGAGCGCCTGCCGCAGGATTGGGGCTCTGGCTATGCCAACGTATCCATCGGCGTAACCTGCGAAAACCAGGAGAAGGCCAACGAGCGGCTGCCGTTTTTTCTGGGGCTGCCGGTACGCCATAAAACCATTATCTGCGAACCGATGCTTGAAGCGGTGGATTTCAGCCCCTATCTGAACCCAATGATCGAACAGGTGGTGGTGGGCGGCGAAAGCGGCGAGGCCGCGCGCCTGATGCGCTGCGAGTGGGCTCTTTCCGTTCGGGAACAATGCCTGAAAGCGGGCGTACCTTTCTATTTTAAGCAGACGGGCGCGATGTTTGAAAAAGAGGGGCATGTATACCGCATTCCCCGAAAATTCCAGATGGCGCAGGCGCGAAAATCGGGGCTGTCCTGGGCGGGGCCGAATGGCCGCGCGCCGCTGGTAGCCCCGATGGAGATTGAATAGAACCTGTATTCTTGCGGTTGAACGGTGGCACCCGTTAGGGTTTCCCGCGGGTTACGGCTGCGCTTCTTCCTCGGCTTCCCGGCAGGCGGCTTCGGCCGCTTCCAGCGCGTCGTAAAGGCTTTCCTGCCTTGCCTGTTCCTCGCGATAGGCCTGCGTAAGCGTCAGCGTGAGCGCGGAATCTGCGTAGGTGGCGGGGTCGGCCAACTGCTGTTCCAGCTGCGCAAGCCGCCGTTCGTTTTCGCCGATGGCTTCCTCGGCTTTGGACGCGGCGGCGCGCAGTTCCCGTATGCGCGCACCCAGCTGGCGTTCGCGCTTGCGTTCCCGCACCTGCGATGTTTTGGTGGCGCCCGTTTCAAGTGTGTCTTCCGGCGGTACAGGGCGGTCGCGCTTTTCCAGATAATCGTCAAAATTACCCACGTACTCGGTCATGCCGTCGTCGTTCATCACCATGATGCGGTCGGCGAAACGGTTAATAAAATAACGGTCGTGGCTGATGGCGAGGATGGTGCCGGGAAAATCGTACAGCGCGTCCTCCAACACCTCGCGGCTATCCATATCCAGGTGGTTGGTCGGCTCATCCAACAACAGCAGGTTATCCTTGCGCAGCATCAGCTTGGTCAGCGCCACACGGCCGCGTTCTCCGCCGGAAAGCGCCGATATTTTGGCGAATACGTCATCTCCGGAAAACAGAAACAGCCCCAGCGCGCCGCGAACACGGCTCTGTTCCAGGGACGGAAAGGCGTTCCACACCTCTTCCAGAACGGACTTATCGAGATTCAGATCCTGTTGGTGCTGGTCATAATAGCCGATATCCACGTTTACGCCGAAGCGCACGGCTCCGCGGTCGGGCGTTTCGCGGTTCATCAGAATCTTGAACAGTGTGCTCTTGCCTACGCCGTTGGGGCCGATCAGCGCCACGCGGTCGCCCGAACGGAGCTTGAAATTCACGTCGCGGAAGATCGTGTGACCCTCGAAGCTCTTTTGCAGGTTTTTCACTTCCAGCGCGTCCTCGCCCATGCGGCGGCGCACGTCGAAAGCGAAGCGCACATGGTTTTCCTCTAGAGGTTTGTCCAGTCGTTCCAGCTTGTCCAGCCGCTTCTGGCGGCTTTCGGCGGCGCGGATGCTCTTTTCACGGTTGAAGCTGCGATAGCGCTCGATGATCGTCCGCTCGCGGTCGATCTCCTTTTGCTGAAGCTGGTAGGCTTTCATGCGCGCCTCGAAATCGGCGGCGCGTTTTTTTTGAAATTCGGAGTAATTGCCGACAAACTTGTTTACGCGTCCGCCCAGCATTTCGCCCATCGTGGTACATACGTGATCTAAAAAATAACGGTCGTGGCTGATTACCAGCAGCGAGCCCTTGTAATCCGTAAGGTAGTTCTGCAGCCACTCGATCGCTTCCAGGTCCAGGTGGTTGGTGGGCTCGTCCATCAGCAGCACTTCGGGCTTTTGCAGCAGCAGCCTGGCCAGCGAAAGCCGTGTGCGCTCGCCGCCGGAAAGTGTGCCCACCCTGCGGGCAAACATGTCCCGGCTGATGCCAAGGCCTAAAAGCACGCCGGTGATTTCGCCCTCGTAGGCGTAGCCTTCCTGCTTGGCAAACTCCTCGGTGAGGCGCTGGTATTCGGCGGAAAGGCGCAGCGTTTCCACTTCGTCGTGCGCGTGACGGCCCAGCTCGATCTCCAATTCATCCAGACGGCGCTTCAGGGCAAGTATCGGTTCAAATACGCGAAGCATCGCGCCCCACACGGTATCGTCCGGCGCGATATCGTTAATCTGCGCCAGATAGCCGATGCGCAAATCCTTGTTTTTATGGATGAAGCCCTCGTCGGGCTGCTCTTCGCCGCCGATGAGGCGCATCAGCGTGGTTTTGCCGCAGCCGTTTACGCCGATCAGCCCCATTTTTTCGCCCTTCTGGAGGCTGAAGGTCACGTCCTTAAGCACCATGTTGGCGCCGAAACTTTTTTGTACGTTCGCAACGGAAATCAGTATCATTCGGGGTTCTCCCTTTCGTGGGGATTTGGGGCGAGCATTTCCAGCTCGCGGGCGGATTCTCTAAGTTCGTGGCCGGTCATGCGGCATTGGACAAGCGTGAATTCATTCGCCCTGGATGCTTCGCGAAGCAGGCTTATCGCTTCCTCACGGTCGCGCTCGCGGTCGGCCCCGGTTTCCAGCGGCAGCGCCTGAAAAAGCGCGTCTTCCATTTCGTCGTAACGCTGGGCGGTGGCAAAAAAGCGCGCGCAGTCCATCAGGTCGGGAGTGGCCAGGAGGGGAAGCACCTCGCGCTTGAGGCGCATCAGCTTTTCCGCGCGCAGGTCGCACAGCCGCGTTTCCCCGTACAGTGAGGCTAACAGCCGCAGCGCTTTCACCTTCAGCGCCTCCGCGTCCTCATAGGGCAGGGTGACGTATTCTGCCTTGCCCAGCATCAAGTCGCTTAAAACCATACGCGGCATGGGCGGCAGCAACGCGCGCAGGCTTTCGTCGGTCAGGCTTTCCGCGGTGGCAAGCGGCATGCCGCATTGCTCCAGAGCAAACTCGTCCAGCATCCGGCTGCGCTCGTGATCATCCAGTTTTTCAGCCAGGCGACGCATCAGTTCCCCCAGCATGTGGATCAGGCGAAGGATATAATCCTTTTGAAAATCCATATGGCCTCCCCGTGCGCCACGCCCTTCGGTAACACCGCATAGTATATCATATCGAGGGCGTTTGCGCACCCACGCCGCCTTCGCTTTGCAGGGCTGAACGGGAGCGGAGATGGGAAAATTTACAGCGAAAAGGCTATACAGGAACCACCGTTTCATGTACAATATAGAATGAATTTAAGCTCGTTGGCTTTTCCGCCGCCAAAAAGCAACGAAGCGGAACCGCCTGCGCACGATACCGGCGGTACCGCCGGTTTGCGCACCATGCGCGACGAGCCTGCGGGCATATGCGGGGGTTCGTTTTCTCTGCGCGGACGGCTATGGAGGATGAGCTATGAAGATCGATCTGACTTGTCCGGTAGAGTTGTGGCAGTATACCACACCGACGCCGGAACATCCGGAATGCGGGTTCGTGCTCAACAACCTGAGCGAAAAAGTGGTCGTTTCTTTGCAGACCACGCTGGTCTGCTACGGGGAGGCCGCCCAGCTGCTGTTTCGGCAGGTGGAGCGTGTACAGGGCCTGAGCGCGGGCGCGGGGGAACGTTTCAGCATCGCGCTTCTGCCTTCCCAATGGGAAAACGTGAAAAATATCGAACTGGTCATTGAAAAAGTATGGTTTGACGATGCTACCCTGTGGCGGCGCGGAAGCGCCCCGCTGACCGAATATGAGGATAATGCCCTGCCGCCCGGCCGCAAGCTGGATCAGCTGCGTTTCGTAGCCGGGCCGGACGCCGTGGGTTACCCGCAGGTGCAGGCAGGCGTTTGGGTTTGCGTGTGCGGACGCGCCAACGATTTGCACAGCGATCGCTGCTGCCGCTGCGAGCGTAAGCGGGACACGACGTTCGCAACCTGCGCTAAAGAGAATGTGGAACAGCTGATAGCCGTTCACGAGCAAAAATTGAGCGATGTCGCCCGAGCCGCGCGCGAGGACGCTGGCCGCCTGAATGAAGCGCGCGAGCGCACGCAGCAGAAAGCCAGCCGCAAACGCCGCCTGGCCCGTAACCTGACGATTCTTATCGTATGCCTGGCCGCCGCCGTTGCGGCTGCCCTGCTTTGGGGCCTGCCGGCGCTTAGGTACGCGCGCGCCGGAACGCTGCTTTCCAGCGGCGCGTACGACGATGCGCACACGTTATATGGGATGCTGGGCGATTACCGCGATGCGGAAACGCTAATGGAAGAATGCGATTATCAAAAAGCCGGTTCGCTTGCGGCTTCGTTGTGGGAAAGCAACCTGGCGGAGGCTACCACCCTGTACCAGAGCCTGGGAGGTTATAAGGACAGTGCCCAACAATACCTGAAAACGCTGTACGATCTGGCGAATACGCAACTGGCCGCGGAAGAGTTTGATGCCGCGGCGGCGTCCTTCCAAACGCTAGGGGACTACCAGGACAGCGCAAAGCTATTGTTGGAAACGCAGTACCGTCAGGCGCAGAAACTATACGACAGCGCAAGCTATATCGCCGCAAGCATCCTGTTTGAGGGGCTGGGGGACTATAGCGACTCGGCCCAGCGGCTGCTGGATTGCCATTATGCCATCGGCAAGGACGCGCTGAACAAGCAGGATTACGCAACCGCCGCTACGGAGCTGGCCGCCGCCGGCGACACACAGGACGCTGTGGAACTGCTGAAACAGACGAACTATCAGCTGGCCGAACAAAAGTTGGCCGCGGGCGATTACGAAGCGGCAGGCAACCTGTATAAGCTGGCGGGCGACTACAAAGACGCGGCGCTCAAGGCCAGCGATTGCCTGTATGAAATTGCACGCCAGGCGATGGATAAGCAGGATTACGCGAAAGCTGCCGAATTGTTCCAAAGCATATCGCCTTACCTGGACAGTGAAACCCTCGCGTGGGAATGCATATACCAGGAAGCGAAGATCGACGTAAACGCGGGGGATCTGCGTAAGGCGATCGGGCTGTTGGTAACCATCCCCAAACATGAGCAGGGCGCCGAACTGTTAAAGGATTGCCGCTATCAGCTGGCCATAAGCGACGCTCAGGCAGGCGACGCATCGGAAGCGGCGAACCTGTTCATACTGCTGGGCGATTATAAGGATTCGGCGGAACAGCTGAAGAAAGTTCGCTATCAGCTGGCAGAAACATCCTTCCAGGCCGGCGATTACGCCGCCGCGGCGCCGCTGTACCAACGGCTTGGCAAGTATAAAGACAGCGCAGACAAGTGGAAGCAGAGCCTGTACGCCGTGGCTGTTGCGGCGCAGGATGCGAAGGACTATCGCACGGCGATCGAAGATTTTTCGGCGCTTGGCAAATACGAGGACAGCGAAAAGCGTTCGGAAGCCGCCACGCTTGCCCTGGCGCTGGATCTGAAAACATCCGGCAACATGGACGAGGCGATTGCACTTCTTAAATCCCTGCCGGCGAATGCCGCCGCCAAACAGCAGCTTAGCGAGATTACGCTGGGCGAAGCCGATAAGGCGCGCGCGGCGGGCGACCTGGAAAAGGCTGCCAAGCTGTACCTGGCACTGGGCGATTACCAAAACGCGAAGGATAGCTATAACGCCTGCCAGTACCAGCTGGCCGCGCAAAAAATGCAGGCGGGCGATTACCGTACCGCTTATGGGATGTTCTTGGCGCTTAAGGATTATCAGGACGCGGCTGCACAGGCTCAGCAATGTGAATATGAAGCCTACGGCCGCTACGCCACGCCCGCCCGCGCAGCCTACCAGAGCGGGGACTGGAAAACCGTGGTGGACACGCTGGAAAACTTCGACGAGAGCGGCCTGCCCGCCGCGTACTCGGACCTGGCAGGGATTTATGAGGATGCCTGCTACCGCTACGCCGAGCAGCTGTACGACCAGGGCAAGGTGTACGAAGCGCTGCCCTACTACCAGCGCATCCCCGATTACCGCGATGTGAGCGATAGAAAATTACAGCGCCGTTGTTACCTGATCCTGGGCGAGTGGGAAAGCGAGGACGGGCAGTTTAACGCGGTATTCCGTTCGGACGGAACCTGTACCATCTTTGGTGTGCCGCTGTATTTCGCGGTGGATGGCTACGGCCTGAACACCGGCGCCACGCCGGAAACCATGGCCCTGACCCACAAACTGACCGTGATTACCAAGGATACGCTGACGCTGCGCG
>JADGQP010000198.1 GCA_017881705.1 Christensenellaceae bacterium | reverse complement strand
GGACGTGCCCTATATCGCTTTCAACACGTTCCTGTCCGCGCTGGGCGTAGCCGTGCTGTATGGTTTGTTCTACGTGAAAACCACCGGAACCTATTACAAGATGGTTCGTTTTCAGGCATAACAAACGCGAATCCGAATATAAAAACAGGGCGCCCGCGGGTGCCCTGTTTGACTGTCGACAAAGTGGCTTTGCCACTTTGTCGAGCTTCGGGTATTGTTTGCGGCAGAGTCGCAAACTCCCTGACCGACTGGCAAATCCGATAGGCACGAGCGGCAACCAGAGGGCAGCGGCCCTCCGATACCTCCAGAAACAGGCTTCTATAAAGCTCACGGGGCATCTGAGGGTGTCCCCGCTTTAGAGCCGCAAACTCCCCCGTCCGACCGGCAAAGCCGGTCGATACAAGCGACAACCAGAGGGCAGCGGCTCTCCGATACCTCCAGAAACAAGCTTCCATAAAGCTCACGGGGCACCTGAGAGTGCCCCGTTTTACTGTTTCCGTTATAACGCGTTTGTGGTCGTCAATAGATATATAATGTAATACACACCCGAAGCCAGGTGCCACAACAGCAGCGCCGAGCCCGCCGCCAGCCGAAAGCCTTCGGCGCGGACAGACCCCCGCAAAACCAGCTGCCCGCGCGCCACGTCCGCGCGGCGCGTGAACCATGCGCGCATCCTCTGCGCAAACACCGGCAGCGTCAGCGCCCACAGCATCAGCGCCGAACCCATCATCGCCCAGCCAAAGTTGCCATCGGCCGCGCGCCGCCCCGTTTCGGATAATAACAGAAGCTCCGCTATGCTCACCGCGTCCATCATGAGCGCAAGCTGATAAAGCGGCTTTTTAAGCGTATCACGCCGGATCCACGCGGCCAGCGTAAACAGCGGAAACGCGCGCGTCAGCAGCACCTGCGTCGCCACTGAGGCGGTTTTATCCCAGGTAATCAACAGCGTCATGCCGCCGCCCTGCTGCGCGGTGTAGATGAAAAAGTAATACAGGTATTGCAGCACCATCATCACTACCGACGGCGCAGCAACCGCGACCATCCGCCAGAAAAACGAGCTGTTTTGCGGCCAGCGTATCCAATACACCAGAAAATACAGGCAGCACGCAGGCAAAAACGCCTGCATAAACGTAGGTTTCGCCAGCAGACTCAGCGCCAGCAGCGCCGACAGCAACAGCGCGTAACGCGGGGTGATATTGGCCTTCGGCCCTTCCGCGGGCAGGCGACGGCGAAAAGTTTCCACCGCTTCGGATGTCATCGGTACGCAAATCAGCATCATCACGAGCGCGGCGATCTGCGTGGGGCTGTGCCAGGTGTTAGGCGAACCCGCGCCCAAATAAACCGTCGGGTTCACCCACGGCACCCAAACGGCTGTCACCAGACCGAGCGTAAGCCCGCAAGCCGAAGCCATCCATCCGCGCTTGCCCAGGATGCGTGCGGACAGTTCCGTAAGCAGCCATACCTCGGCCGCTTTCCACAGCGCCGTCACCAGCGCCGCGCTTACGTTGAGCGACAGCCCCGTAAGAAGCGTCGCGGCCACCAGCACGTGCCACAGCGGGTGCGCCGCGTGGTGCACAAACGAGCGCGGATCGGCAAAGTTACCCTCCGACGCCCATGCGGCGTGGATGCTGATATCGCTGGACGGGCGCTGAACCAATGCGTAAAAAATCGCATAGGACAGCAGAAACATCAGCGCCGTAATCAGCCATTGGGTCCAGTCCCTGCGTTTTGTCATACACGCTCCCCGTTATCCTGTTTCAAAGCCTTAGCATATCGGCCTTGCTGCATATTTCTGCGTGAAATGGCCGTGAAGTCGCGGCGTTGTCCCATACGCCTTGGATTATGTTTCTCGTTATAATACTCAATCGCCGACGTACTTATACGTATAAAGGATTTAAAATCGTATCAATTGCTCTGGATGGTTTGCGCGCTGCCGTCCACGCGGCGGTACACGCTGCCGCTTTCGTTTTTCAGCACCAGCTCGTAGCCTTCCAGCGGTATTTTCAGGTGGTCGGTCAGAATCCAGCGGCTCTTCCCCACCGTATCCTCCGAAAACCAGCCGGTTTGTAGCCCGATGGCCGGTTGCAGGGACACAACGGTTTCCAGGGTAAACAGGTCGGTACGCACGGTATTATCAAACGGATCCGTCGCGGCGGGGTCGTAGGCGACCGCGGCGCAAAGCGCCTGCCTATCGGCGGAAAAAGGTTCGGCCGTAAAGCGCTGCGCATCGCCGAACGCGCCAACCGGCGCGCTTGCAAGCAACACAACGAGGATGGCCGTATTCCCGGCCAGGAACAAGGCGGGTAACAGCTTACGCCCACGTACAAGGTATGCTGCCACCGTAAACCACAAAAATGGCGCAAGCGTACGGTAATCGCTCCAGTCGTTGGTTTCGTAGGCGCACACAACGATCACAAAGGGAATCAACAGCATGCAAAACGCCAGCGCCGAAAAACCGTCCAACGCAAAGCGCACGCGCAGCCGACCCTGCGGTTTTTCCACCTTTACCAACGCGCCCAACAGCGTCAGCACCATCGCGGCGCAATACAGCCACCGCTGAAGCCCTTCCATCACGCTGCCCGGCTGATGTACGAAGTAGTCCAGCAGGTTCGCCTTGGCATGGCTTAAAAACATGTGCGCGCCCAGGCTTATGGAGCCGGCATGTATGAAGTTATACAGAAAGCCGCTCGCGTACGGGCTGGCCAGAAGCGCCGTAAAATAGTACGTAAAAACCGCTGCCAGAAACGCCGCTAGAAAACCCAGCCCCATCCGACCCGTCGGTCGGCCGTCGCACGCTGCCAGCACCAGCGGAATAAAAAGCACGATATAGGTGATGCGGTAAGCGCAGCAAAATGCTGCTGTAATGCAGCCCAGCGCCAACGGCGCAAGACCCGCCACTACCGAAGGATACGCGCCCAGCTTTTCCCGCGCGTTCTTGCGCGACGAGATAAGCCTTACCAGAAACGCCAGGTAAAACAGCAGCAGTCCGTAATTGGCCAGTTCGGTCATGGACGTGGCGCAGTACAGCACGACCGGCGCGTACAGCGTAAGCGCCGCCGCAAGACCCAACGATACTTTGGCCGACGGCCTGTTAAGCGCGCAGAAGGTCGCCGCGCCAAGCGATATCCACAAGGCGTTGCAAATGACAATGGAAGAAAAATCCCACCCGAACAGCACCGCGTACCAGCCATAAAGCAGAACCGGCGTAATGCCGTGCACGCTTAACGTGCCCAACAGCGCCGTTTGCTCGCCAATACCGTTATAGCCCGCGCTTCCGCCTGTGTGCAGCCAGGAAAACACACCGCGCCAGTAATCCAGCTCATCCGTCCACACAGGATTGCTTTGGAAGGCGTTTTGCCCGATCACCGCGGACACCGCAGCCAGCAGTATAAAAGGCGACGCCGCCAGAACCACCCACGCCGCAACGGTTAGCACACGGTTTCGGACACTGAGCGAATGCAAGGAAACATTCATTGTTTAGCCCTCTTTATTTCGCGGTTTAACCCTCTTTATTTCGCGGCACACACGGCCGCGGGATCGCCCAACCAACTGCAACAGTATAGCATGGCAAAGTAAAAGCGGCAAGCGCAGGAGGTCAGGGGGCGATGAAACGTCCGGGGTTGGGGAGGGGCATGCCCTCCCCTGCCTTCCACAGGATTGCGCTTTGGAAAGCTGGTACGGGATTTCGCACCTGTGGGTGCGACCAAAGGGCTTTCCGCTCGCCCTTTGGTAACCTTCGGGGGCACGGCTCTCTTCTTTGCGTCCACAGGCGCCCGAAGGATGCAGGGGCGAGCGGAAAGCCCCTGCCCATGCCCGCTGGCATGGCTCCCTGCCCTGAGCCCACAGGCGCATCCCCCGTTCCCCACGGAGGGCCGGGGAGGGGCAAATATCCCCTCCCCAATCCCGGCGTTTCATCGCCTGCTATTGTCTGTTGTTTCTCGGTTATGGTATACTTTCTGCATCGAACCATGTTCTGCATGACAATAAGGGGAGAGATTCGTTTGGCCTACAGCGCGGAAAACATACAGGTGCTAGAGGGGTTGGACGCGGTACGGATGCGCCCGGGTATGTACATCGGTTCCACCGGCTCGCGCGGGCTGCACCACATGCTGTGGGAAATTGTGGACAACGCCGTGGACGAGGCGATGGCGGGGTATGCGCACAATATCGTAGTGATCTTGCATGATGACGGCTCCGCCAGCGTTTCGGATGACGGACGCGGCGAGCCGGTGGACTTGCACCCCACGCTTCACGTTTCGGGCGTGGAGGTGATTTACACCAAGCTGCACGCAGGCGGCAAATTCAACAACGATAATTACAGCTATTCCGGCGGCCTGCACGGCGTGGGCGCAAGCGTGGTCAACGCCCTGTCCGCATGGCTCACGGTGGATGTATACCGTGATTTCCGGCATTATCAGATGCGTTTTGAAAGCCGGTACGACCCGGAGTTGAAAAAGATCGTCGCAGGCAGGCCCGTGGCGCCCCTGCAGCCGCTGAACAATACGCGCAAGCGCGGCACGCTCGTGCGCTTTCTGCCGGACGATCGCGTGTTTGAAACCACCGTTTTTAACGGCGAGGTGGTCGTCCGCCGCTTGCGGGAACTGGCTTACCTGAACAAGGGCCTGTCCATCACCTTCACCGACGAACGCAAAGGCGCGCGCGCGCAGGCTGTGCACGACGCGTCCGAAGAGCTGGACGAAAGCGATACCGAGCAGCCGCAGCCCGCGGCCGCACCTGCCGCGGCGCAGGGCGGCACGCAGACGTTCTGCTTCGAGGGCGGCATATCCGACTATGTAAAGTACCTCAACGCGGATAAGACTCCCTTGTTTGAGGAGCCAATCCATCTGGAGGGCGGCAGGGACGATATCCTGTTTTCCGTCGCCATACAATATACGGACAGCTATACCGAAAATGTGTTTTCTTATGTCAATAACATCCCCACCGCCGAAGGCGGTACGCACGAAACAGGCTTTCGCGCCGCCTATACCAAGGTGATGAACGATTTTGCGCGCAGGCTGGGCATTCTGAAAGACAAGGAAACCAACCTGTCCGGCGATGATTTCCGCGAGGGGTTAACCGCCGTAATGCTGGCCATGGTGAAAAACCCCCAGTTCGAAGGGCAAACCAAAGCTCGGCTGGGCAACACCGAGGTGCGGCCCGCGGTGGAGGCGATCCTCACCCAACAGCTCACCGCCTATTTTGAAGACTTGAAACATCAGGAGCTGGCGCAGCAACTGCTGGAAAAAGCCGTGCGCGCGGCGCACGTGCGCGAGGCGGCGCGCAAGGCGCGGGACATGGCGCGTACCAAGACTGCGCTGGAAGCCGCGCCGCTGGTAGGCAAGCTGTCCAGCTGTACGGGGCGAAAGCCGGAGCAGAACGAGCTGTTCATCGTGGAGGGCGACAGCGCCGGCGGCAGCGCCAAGCAGGGGCGCGATCGGCGTTTTCAGGCCATTCTGCCGCTAAGGGGCAAACCGCTCAACGCCGAAAAAAAACGGCTGGATCAGGTTTTATCCAACGAGGAGTTCCGCTCGGTCATCACAGCACTGGGCACGAATATCGATGAGAGCTTCGATTTGAAAAACCTGAAGTACCACAAAGTCATCATTCTGAGCGATGCGGATCAGGACGGCGCGCACATCCGCGCGATCCTCTTGACGTTCTTCTATCGTTATATGAAGG
>JADGQP010000197.1 GCA_017881705.1 Christensenellaceae bacterium | reverse complement strand
TACACGCCGCCCTTCAGGTCCAGGCCCAGCGAGATGGGTTTGGGCCAGGTTTCCTTGGTAACGTTCGTTTTGGGCATCCAGGCGTTGAGCTTATACAGGCCGCGGCTGTCCAGCCACATGCCGTTAAGCGAGATATAGCCCAAAAAGATCGTTACGACCATCGCGATGGACAGCGCAATGGCTGCCGTCACTTTCTTGTTGGCCTTTTTGTGTCCGCGATTGTTGACTTTCATGTTTGTGAACCATCCTTCCCCCACGATGAATTTATATAATACGGAAAAAGAATAAAAACGATGAAACCCTGCCCCGCCTTGTAAAACGCATACGCGTCCCGTCGGCGTTCGGGGAAGGGTTCGGGAAGTATGGTAACTCAGCCGCAGGCAAGATCCTGCCTGAAAACGGGATAATAGCTCCGCGCGTATCGTTTTTTACGAAGCACGCGCCCGTTGGCGTCGCTTGCGGTAACCAGCTTCGGGAGCGTAAGCGCAAGACAGAAAAACAGCATAAACGTGAGATACGTTTGCTGCAAAACGTTCCCCGCGGTCGCGGTTTCGGGCGTGGGCGGCACGGCGGGAATAAGCATTGTATCAGCGATGGATGTTACAGGCATAACCGTCGCGGAGACATCCGCAGGCGTTTCCACCAGTGCGGAAAGCAAAAGTAAAAGCCCAAGCGTAAATAAAAACACGCCCAACAGCATTGGCCAGCGGCGATGTTTACGCATAGAGGCTCCCCCTTTCCGCAAGCGGACCGCGCCTGTATAAAACGGCACGATCGGATCGAACTGTGAACGCTTTGTGCCGCGCTTGGGCGACGCTGTGGCTATTATACCTTGCGGCATTCGCCGCGTCAAGTGAAAAGCGCGTGTGGAAGAGGCGAAAACAGGGAGCCCGAGTTTCCGCATGTTAAAAAAGGTGGCTTCGCCGCTTTTTTGAGTTACGGGTATTGTTTGCGGCGGAGCCGCAAACGCCCCGCCCGACCGGCAAAGCCGGTCGATACGAGCGGCAATCGGAGGGCCGCGGCCCTCTGATACCTCCTGATAGCAGGCTTCCATGACAAAATCAAACGGGGAGCCTGCGTTTCCGCGGCTCCCCGTTTGATTATCCGGCGACGGCCGGTTATTTCTGCTGCATTTTAGCAATCTCATCGGCCAGGTTTTCCTGCCGCTTTTCAATGCCCTCGCCGCGCTCGTAGCGCTCGAACTTCACCGGCGTGATGGTCGCGCCGATCGCTTTGGCTACCTCGTCCGTATACTGGGCGACGGTCTTATCCGGATCCTTCACGAAAGGCTGCTCGATAAGGCATACTTCCTTGTAGTACTTGTCGATCCGACCCTCGACCATCTTATCCACGATCTTCTCGGGCTTGCCCTCGTTAAGCGCCTGCGCGCGCAGAATTTCCTTTTCCTTGTCCAGTTTGTCGGTGGGCACTTCGCTCTTGATCACAAAGGAGGGGCGCGCCGCGGCGATCTGAAGCGTCAGGTCGTGGTAATACGCCTTGAACTCGCTGTTGGCGTAAGTTTCGGGCTTGTCATTGGCTACTTCCAACAGCACGCCGATTTTGCCGCCCATGTGGATGTAGGTTTCAACCACGCCGTTTTTCGCTTCGTAACGGGTGAAGCGGCGGATGCTGATCTTTTCCCCGATGGCGACGGTGGCGTCGCTGACCATGTCGGTGATGGTTTTCGTGGAGTCGTCCACAAACGTCTGCGCCAGCAGCGCGTCCACATCGGCGGGGTTAGCCACGGCGATATGCCGGGCGATCTTGTGGCAGAAATTCTTAAAGTTTTCCGTATCGGCAACAAAGTCGGTTTCGCAGTTGACTTCAACGATTACGCCGGTTTTCACGTCGGCGGAAACGTACCCGTCCACCATGCCTTCGGCGGCGATGCGGCCGGATTTCTTGGCAGCGGCGGCCAAACCCTTTTCGCGCAGCCACTCCACGGCCTTTTCAATTTCGCCGTCGGCCTCGATCAGGGCTTTTTTACAGTCCATCATGCCTGCCTGCGTCATTTCGCGCAACTCTTTTACCATTTGAGAAGTGACGTTTGCCATTGGGTTTCTCTCCTTATCCTAACGTCGGCGGCACAGTGCCCGCCCCGTCCGTAATAACGAGCGGCGCAAAAACGCACCGCCCGTAAAGTGTCTTACTCCTGTTCGTCCTTTTCGGCCGCTTCCGGAGCGTCATCAGGCGTTTCCGCTTCCGTCGTAGCGTTCTGCTGACCCTGGCGGCCTTCCAGCACCGCGTCCGCCATTTTTCCGGCGATCAGCTTAACCGCGCGGATAGCGTCGTCGTTGCCGGGGATCACATAATCGATCTCGTCGGGGTCGCAGTTGGTATCCACGATGCCGACAATCGGGATGTGCAGCGCGCGGGCTTCGCACACGGCGATATGCTCTTTGCGGGGATCCACCACGAACATGGCGCCGGGCAGCTTTTTCATTTCGCGGATGCCGCCCAGGTTGGCTTCCAGCTTTTCGCGCTCGTGCAGCAGCTTAATGCCTTCCTTTTTGGGAAGAACCGCCAGCTGGCCGCTCTGCTCCATTTTATCGATCTGGTTCAAACGATCCACGCGGGTGCGGATAGTGCGGAAGTTGGTGAGCATGCCGCCCAGCCAGCGGTTGTTAACGAAGTACATGTTGCAGCGCTGCGCCTCGGTGGCGATGCTTTCCTGCGCCTGCTTTTTGGTGCCGACGAACAGCACGCTCTTGCCCTGCATGGCCACGTCGCGGATGAACGAATAGGCTTCGTCCGCCTTGCGCACGGTCTTTTGCAGGTCGATGATGTAGATGCCGTTGCGCTCCGTAAAGATATACGGGGCCATTTTAGGGTTCCAGCGGCGGGTTTGGTGGCCGAAGTGTACGCCGGCCTCCAGCAGTTGTTTCATGGAAATGACGGCCATTTGGGATTCCTCCTTGTTTTTTCCACCCTTTGCGTCGTTCCGGTGCGGCCGCCGCGTTTAACGCGGCACAAGCGCACGGTCAGCAAAGGTGCGTAATCGGCTTGCAGTATAGCACACAACGCGCAAAGACGCAAGCGAAAAATTGGCGCAGCACGGCTGGCGGCGTTCGGCGCGGGTACATTCGCTCTCCGTGCGGGTTTTTTCAATTTGTCCGTACAAAAAAATTGTCGCAGAGACGGTAAAATACGGTATAATGAAATCACGGGGGACGAATCCCGTGTTTTCGTCCGCGGCGGTTCCGCAGGTTCGTCGCCGCCAAAGCGAACGGGAACGTGCGCCACGCCTTGCGCCATCGGCTGTCCGCGGGGCGCAGGGTAAGGCGCTGCCGGTTTTTGCCGCCGCCCAGGGCGCGCGGCGCCGGTGGAATTATGTTGAAATGGGAGGATTCCATATGCTCAAGGATTTTGAATTCTGGTTTGTGGTGGGCTCGCAATATTTGTACGGTCCAAAGGTGTTGGACACCGTAGCCGCCCGTGCCGCCGAGATGGCAAACGCCATGAACGCGGGGGGAAAACTCCCCTGTAAGATCGTTTATAAGGTAACGGCCAAAACCAACGGCGAGGTAACCGAACTGGTGCGCGAAGCCAACCATAACGACCGCTGCGCGGGCGTTATCACCTGGTGCCACACCTTCTCCCCCAGCAAGATGTGGATCAACGGGCTAAGCATGCTGCAAAAGCCGTATTGCCACCTGGCCACGCAGTATGGCGAGGCGATCCCCAACGCGCAGATCGATATGGATTTTATGAACCTCAACCAGGCCGCGCATGGCGACCGCGAACACGGCTTTATTGCGGCGCGCCTTCGGCTGCCCCGCAAGGTGATCGCCGGTTATTGGAAGGACGAGGCCGTACAGCTTCGCCTGGGCAACTGGATGCGCGCCGCCGTAGGCGTAGCGGTGTCCCGGAATCTCCGGGTGATGCGCTTTGGCGATAACATGCGCGAGGTAGCCGTGACCGAGGGCGACAAGGTGGAAGCGCAGATTAAGTTTGGCTGGCAGGTAAACACCTGGCCGGTCGGCACGCTCGCGGAAACCATGGATGCCGTAACCGAGGCGGAGATTGACAGCCTGATGGCCGAATACCGCCGCGCCTACGACGTGGCAGCGAATAACGAACAGGCAATCCGCTACCAGGCGCGTGAGGAAATCGCCATGAAGAAGATGATGGACGAACAGGGCTGCAAAGCCTTCTCCAACACCTTCCAGGATCTGTACGGCATGAAGCAGCTGCCCGGTCTGGCGTCCCAGCACCTGATGGCGCAGGGCTACGGATACGGTGGGGAGGGCGACTGGAAAGTCGCCGCCATGACCGCCGTTATGAAGGCCATGAGCGAGGGTCAACCCGGCGGCACCGCCTTTATGGAGGATTACACATATCACCTTGTGAAAGGTGAGGAATTCAGCCTGGGCGCGCACATGCTGGAGGTTTGTCCCTCCATCGCGGCGAATAAGCCCCGCATCGAGGTGCATCCGCTGGGCATCGGCGACCGCGAGGATCCCGCCCGCCTTGTTTTCGAGGGGCGCGCGGGTAAGGCCATTGTGGTAAGCATGGTAGACATGGGCGGCCGGTTCCGGCTGATCTGCCAGGATATCGAGTGCTTCAAGCCGCCGATGGATATGCCCAACCTGCCCGTGGCGCGCGTTACATGGAGGCCCATGCCCAGCCTGGCCGCGGGCATTGAGTGCTGGATCACCGCGGGCGGCGCGCACCATACCACCCTTTCCTACGATGTCACGGCCGAGCAGATGCGCGACTGGGCAGCCATGATGGGCATTGAGTTTGTGCACATCTCCAAGGACAGCACGCCCGAAAAACTGGAGGACGATCTGTTCCTTAAAGACCTGGCCTGGAAACTGCGCTAAGTTTTGCCACGATCAGCAAACGGAGGGCCGCCGTATAAACAGGCGCACCCGGAACATCAAAAAGCCCCTTTTACGGGGCTTTTTGATGTTCCGGATGCGATTTTTCTGTGAAATAACGGATTGGCGAAAAGGTTTACGTTTGCCGTGGGATTGTAAACAGCCGCAATCAAATCACGTTAACAGTACATTTTACGGAAAGGGTGGTCGGACTGCCAAAGCTCGGCTTGGCGGTGATGACGGCAGTTCCGGCGCTCACGGCTTTCACGGTCCCATAGGCGGATACGGTGGCCACACCCGTGTTGCTGCTCGTCCAAACGATCGTTTTATTGGTTGCGTTGCTTGGCCCTATGGTCGGTATAAGTTTGAGCGTTTGGCCAACGGTCATCTTAACTTTTATTTTATCAAGCGCAATACTAGTAACGGGACGATAAATAGTAGTGACTGCGCTGTTTCTGGATACATTCGTAATACTATCCTTCACTCTCACTACCAGTTTGTATGTCCCTTCGGCTGTTGGCTTGAAGGTGAACGTTGCGCTGCTTCCCCATGCGAGTTTATTCACGACAGTACTGCCGTTGTAGAGGGTGTAATAGTACTGTTTTGCACCGCTGCCTCCAGCAGTAACAACCGTCCAGGTAATAGAAGTACCTAAGGGCGCGGAAGTCTTGCTCGGCGTAACGGAGGAGATGGTGAGCGGCTTGGTTACGGTCAGCGGGTAGT
>JADGQP010000196.1 GCA_017881705.1 Christensenellaceae bacterium | reverse complement strand
GGCCGTCTTCCTCGGCCCGTGGTCGCCCGAGCCCTTCGGCGATTACCTGGCCGGTCCCAACCATACGCTGCCCACCTCCGGCACGGCGCGCTTCTCCTCTCCCTTAGGTGTGGATGATTTTTGCAAGCGTTCCAGCTACCTGTATTACACGCGCGACGCGCTGGCCGCCGTTGGCGCGGATGTGCAGCGTTTCGCACTTGCCGAGGGGTTGGGCGCGCACGCCAACGCTGTCGCGGTGCGTATGGAGGCGGAAGAATGAGCGATTATCTGCTGCCGCGTCTTCAGGCGCTGGCGCCCTACGTGCCCGGGGAACAGCCGCAGGACAAGCGCTACGTGAAGCTCAACACCAACGAAAGCCCCTTTGCGCCTTCGCCCCGCGTGCTCGCCGCGATCAACCCGGAAAACGTATCGCACCTCAACCTTTACCCCGATCCGCTTTGCCGTACACTACGGGAGGCAATCGCATCGGAGTACGGCCTTGCGGCGGAAAACGTGTTTGTAGGCAACGGTTCGGACGAGGTGCTGGGCTTCGCCTTTATGGCTTACGCAGACGAAACGTGCGGCGCGACCATACCGGACGTTAGCTACGGCTTTTACCGCGTGTATGCGCAGCTGTACCGCGTTTCCCCCGTGATCGTTCCCTTGAACGAGGATTTCACCCTGCCCGTGGAGAAGTTTCTGGGTCAGGGTCAGCTAGTGGCCATCGCCAACCCCAACGCTCCCACCTCCATCGCGCTTCCGCTTGCCCAGGTGGAACGCATCGTAGCCGGGAACCCCAACAGCGTGGTGCTGATTGACGAGGCGTATGTGGATTTCGGCGGAGAAACGTGCGTGCCCCTGCTGGCTCGGTATAAAAACCTGCTGATCGTTCGCACCTTCAGCAAATCCCGTTCGCTGGCGGGTGGGCGGTTGGGGTACGCGCTGGCGTCGCCGGAAATAGTGGACGATCTCAACCGCGTTAAAAGCTCCTTCCATCCTTATTCCATCAACAACCTCACCATGCTGGCCGGCATTGAAGCCATGCGCGACCGCGATTATTTCGCTTCCTGCGTGGCCGGTATCTGCGCCCAGCGGGAGCAAAGCGCGGCCGACCTGCGCAAACTGGGCTTCACGGTTGCGCCCAGCGCGACCAATTTCCTGTTCGCAGCACCGCCCGGCATGGACGGCCAACCCTATTACCGGAAACTCAAGGAGCGCGGCGTGTTGGTGCGTTATCTAGACCAGCCCACACTGCGCCGGTACGTTCGCATTACCGTCGGCAGCGCTCCTCAGATGAGCGCGCTGATGACCGCCACCCAACAGATTCTCAAGGAGGCACAGGCATGAGAAAAGCAACCATCACCCGCAAGACCGCGGAAACGGATGTGACCCTGCAGCTTACCCTGGACGGCACAGGGGAAGCCGACGTGCAAACCGGCTGCGGCTTTTTAAACCACATGCTTACGCTGTCTGCGCGCCATGGCCGCTTCGACCTCACGGTTCGCTGCGTTGGTGCTACCGGGGTGGACGACCACCACACGGTGGAGGATATCGGCATTGCGCTGGGTCAAGCGCTGGCCTTAGCGCTTGGCGATCTGCGTGGCGTAACCCGTTATGGCGATATCGTCCTGCCGATGGACGAGGCGCTGGTGCTGGTGGCGGTGGATTCGAGCGGCCGCGGCACGCTTGGCTGGGAGGCATCCCTGCCCGCCAGAAAAGTGGGCACGTTTGATACGGAACTGGGCAAGGAGTTTTTCCTTGCGTTCACACGGGAAGCCCGCGTAACCCTGCACATTCGCCAGCTCGCGGGTGAAAACTGCCACCATATTCTGGAGGCGATGTTCAAGGGTTTCGGGCGGGCGCTGCGCAAAGCGGTCGCTTTCGACCCCGAATGCGCGGGCGAAATTCCCTCCACGAAAGGGATGCTGGTATGATCGCAGTGGTGGATTACGGCGTGGGCAACCTTTATTCCCTCACGTGCTCGCTGCGCCATATCGGCGTGCAGGCGGTGATTACGCGGGAGGAAAGCGAGCTGCGTGCGGCGGAAAAGATACTCCTGCCCGGTGTGGGCGCTTTCGGCGACGCCGCGGACAAATTGCGCGCGCTCAAGCTGGACGTGCTGCTTAAAGAACAGGCGGCGCAAGGCAAACCGCTGTTGGGCGTATGTCTGGGGATGCAGCTTTTATTCGACGTGGGCGAAGAATACGGTATGCACGCCGGTTTGGGGCTGATCCATGGGCACGTGATCTCCCTGGCGCCGCAGGTGGGCACGCTGAAGGTGCCGCACATGGGTTGGAACAGCCTGGATATCGCAAAGCCCGACGATCCGCTTATGGCGGGTGTAAAGAAGGGCGATTACGTGTATTTTGTGCATAGCTTCTACGCCTCGGACTGCGAACCGGCGCTGGTCGCCACGGCGCAGTACGGCGTGCCCGTGGCGGCGGTGGTGCGTAACGGCAACGTGTGCGGCACGCAGTTTCACCCAGAAAAAAGCGGCGAGGTGGGTCTGCGAATTTTAAGCGCATTCGCAAAGGAGGCCGCGTAATGCTGATATTTCCGGCGATCGACCTGCGCGCGGGGCGCGTGGTGCGTTTGGCGCAGGGGGATTACGACCGCATGACCGTCTATGCCGAGGATCCCGCGGAAGTCGCGCAAGGGTTTGTGCGTTCGGGCGCGAAATACCTGCACACCGTCGACCTGGACGGCGCGAGGGACGGTAACCCGCAAAACCGCGCCGCCATCCGGGAACTGTGCAGATTGCCGCTGTTTGTGGAACTGGGCGGCGGCATACGCACCCAGGCGGATGTGGAAAACGCGTTTTCGTTGGGCGTGAGCCGAGTCATTCTGGGTACGATGGCCACGGAAGATTTCCCCCTGACTCAGCGCCTGGCACAATTGTACGGTGATAAAATCGCCGTGGGTGTGGATGTGAAGGATGGGCGTGTAGCCGTACGCGGTTGGCGGGAGATGACCGACTTTACAGGCTATGAGTTTTGCCGAAAGCTCGCGGACACCGGCATTTCCACCATCATCTACACCGACATCTCCCGCGACGGTCTGTTGATGGGCGCAAACCTTGCCGCGTACGAAGAGCTGCAGTCCATCGGTGGGCTGAACGTTATCGCCAGCGGCGGCATCGCTTTCGAGCGGGAAATTGCGGCGCTTCGCAGGTTGGGCACATACGGCGTTATCGTAGGCAAGGCGCTTTATACCGGCAAGCTGTCGCTTGCGCGCGTGCTAAAAATCGCCCAAGGGGAGGAACCGGCATGCTGACCAAGCGTATCATTCCCTGCCTGGACGTCCGCGACGGCCGCGTGGTAAAGGGCATGAACTTCGAGGGTCTGCGGGACGTGAACGATCCCGTAACGCTTGCCCGCTTTTATAACGATTCCGGCGCGGATGAACTGGTTTTTTACGATATCACCGCGAGTTTCGAAGGTCGGCCCCTGTTTGCCGACGTGCTCCGGCGCGTAGCCGCGGAGGTGTTCATTCCCCTCACGGTGGGTGGAAGCATCCACTCGCTTTCGGATTTTGACCGCGTGCTCAAATGCGGCGCGGACAAGGTGAGCGTCAACACCGGAGCAATCGACAACCCCGCGCTGATCGGCGAGGCTGCCAGACGCTACGGCGACCAGTGCGTTGTCCTCTCCATGGATGTAAAACGCGTCGGCGGCGTTTTCCACGTGTTTGCCAAAGGCGGGCGGATGGATACGGGCATCAACGCCGTGTCCTGGGCCAAATACGGCGAGGATCACGGCGCAGGCGAGCTGGTGGTGAACTCCATAGACACCGACGGTGTGCGCGGCGGGTTCGACCTGGAAATGCTTTCCGCCATCGGCGATGCCGTAAGCCTGCCGCTGATCGCCTCCGGCGGCGCGGGCGCGCGC
>JADGQP010000195.1 GCA_017881705.1 Christensenellaceae bacterium | reverse complement strand
TCGTCCAGCGCCATCAGGCGGGTGGTAACCGGAGAGTTCTGCAACACGTATTCGTTGGCCATATCCTCGACGCGCTCGATCTCCTCGGCCGTCATCGGCTTTGGATGCGAGAAGTCGAAGCGCAGGCGCTCCGGTGAGACCAGCGAGCCGCGCTGCAGGACGTGCGTGCCGAGCACCTTGCGAAGCGCCGCGTGCAGCAGGTGGGTGGCGGTGTGCAGCCGCGCGGTCTGCTCGCTGTGGTCGGCAAGACCGCCCTTAAAAATCTGCTCCGCGCCCGCGTGGCTGTTTTCCTGGTGCTTTTTAAAGCAGGCTTCGTAGCCTTCCATATCCACGGTAAGGCCGTTGTCCTTGGCCAGTTCCAAGGTCATTTCCACGGGGAAGCCGTACGTGTCGTACAGGTGGAAGGCGCTTTCGCCATCGATGGCTCCGTTTTCCACCTTCTGGGCGATTTTTTCAAATTCGCGGTTACCCTGCTTAAGGGTTTTGGCAAAGCGCGCTTCCTCCATGGAAAGCTGCTCCAGCACGAAGGCGGAATTGCGTTCCAGCTCGTGGTAAACGCTGTGATATTGGGCGATAATCACATTGGCAATCTCGCCGGTAAAACCATCCGGCAGGCCCAGATCCATCCCGTAACGTACGGCGCGGCGGATGAGGCGGCGCAGCACGTAGCCCTGGCCGACGTTGGAAGGCGCCATGCCCCGATCGTCGCCCAGGATAAAGGTGGAGGTGCGCATGTGATCCGCCACGATGCGGAACGCCTTGGTCACCGCGGGGCTTTCGCCGTAACGCTTGCCGGAAAGCTCGGCGATCTTGCCCAGAATGTTTTCAAACAGGTCGGTTTCATACACGCTTTTTTTGCCGGTCAGCACGCAGATGGTACGCTCCAGCCCCATGCCGGTATCCACGTTGGGCAGTTTCAGCGGCTCATACGCGCCGCTCTGGTTTTTATTATATTGCATAAACACGTCGTTCCAAATTTCCAGGTACCGGCCGCAGGAGCAGGCGGGGGAACAGTCCGGCCCGCAGGGTTCCTTGTCGGTGATAATAAACATTTCGCTGTCCGGGCCGCAGGGGCCGGTAAGCCCCGCGGGGCCCCACCAGTTGTTCTCCTTGGGTAAAAAGAAAATATGGTCGTTCGCTACGCCGCAGTTGCGCCAAAGCTGCGCGCTTTCCTCATCCCGCGGGGCATTCTCGTCCCCCGCGAAAACGGAGAAGGCCAGCTTTTCCTTGGGCAGGCCCAGGTACTCGGGGCTGGTGAGAAACTCCCAGCTCCAGGGGATCATTTCTTTTTTAAAATAATCGCCCAGCGACCAGTTGCCCAGCATTTCAAAGAAAGTGAGGTGGCTAAAATCGCCCACATCGTCGATATCGCCGGTACGCACGCACTTTTGCACGTCGGTCAGCCGCGTTCCCGCGGGGTGTTTTGCGCCCAGCAGGTAGGGCACCAGCGGGTGCATGCCCGCGGTGGTGAAGAGCACGGTGGGATCGTTTTCCGGTATCAGCGACGCGCTGGAGATGACGGCGTGCCCTTTATCCTGAAAAAACTTGAGGAATAGCGAACGCAACTCGGCTGCGGTAGTGGGCTTCATGTTTTTCTCTCCTTACTGGTTCGGCTGTCGCGGGCCGTCCGGTCACGGGCGCGCGTTACGCGGCGCAACGCCCTATTATATCGGAAAAGGGAGAAAAGTGTCAACATTTTCGGCGCTTTTCAACGTTTTTCAGAGCCTATTTATGAAAGAGCGCGTCGGAGAGAATTTCCGCCGAAACCGGAAGGTGGGTTTCATTTCTTAAAATCAAAAACAACCGCGCCGCGCCGGGCAAAACGAATGCGGACAATCTGCCCGGCATGGCAAAACTGTCCGCAAAACAGCGGCTTGTAACGGATGTATGCAAACCGCCGATCGGCTGTCCAAATGTCGGTTAGGCCAGTTGATGAACGACAGACAATCTATTACAATGATATTATCTAGTACGGTCAACCGGATACGTACAAATCCTTGCCATCTTATTCCAAATCACGAAGACAAAATGCCTTCACCCGCCTTGAAAAGAACATGAGGTACCACCAAACCCGATGAAAGGAAGCGAATGATACCATGAAGATCGGTCTGATCGTATACAGCCAAACAGGAAACACATTACAGGTTGCTAACAAACTGATGGAGGCGCTTACCGCGGCAGGCCAAGACGTTCATCTTGAGCAGATAACAGCCGTCCTGAACGATCCCAAAACACCCGGCAAGCCTGTTATCACGCTCGCGCCCGATCCCAACCCGTATGATAAGCTCTGCTTTGCAGCGCCCGTGCAGGCGTTTTCACTGTGTGCCGTAATGAAAACCTATCTGGCACAGATGCCCACGCTGGATGGTAAGCATGTTGCCTGCTTTGTAACGCAGAATTTTTCACGTCCCTGGTTAGGCGGCAACCACGCAATCCGCCAGATGACCGCAGCCATCACACAAAAAGGTGGCACAGTCGGCCCTACCGGTATTATTAATTGGTCAAACCCGCTAAAAGATGAGCAGATCGAGCGCCTGATTTCTTTGCTTTCTACGGTTTCTTCTGATGTGTGGTGAGGGGAATATGAAGAAAAAATTAAAATGGATAGGCTTATGTTTCATCGCATTGTTGGTTATTATGGTAGGGTTCGCTACAATCGGCCTTCAGGAGGCCCTGAACCTGACGCTTCAGCCCGTTGACCTGACGAAGATTGTGGACGGTACCTATACTGGCGAGTATAAAAGTGGGAGGTGGAGCAACACCGTTCAGGTCGTAATCAGCGACCACAAGATAACAGCGATTGAGCCAATTAAAATCGCCAGCG
>JADGQP010000194.1 GCA_017881705.1 Christensenellaceae bacterium | reverse complement strand
CGCGGTAGCGTTTTGCGCCGGTGCGTTCCGTAGCCAAAATGCTGGGCAGGTTGGTTTCGTCGATCGTGGAGGCTTCTATTTCCTCAATGCCAAGCGTCTGCGCCCGCTCGTAGGCGGTAAGGGTCATAGCGACGTTCACGGCTTTATTTTGGTATTCGGGCGTCACGAACATCATGCTGCAGCGCACACCGCGCACCTTGCCAAAAATCAGCCGCAGCCAGCCCAACGGGAATATCCGGCCGTTCGTGCCTTTCATCAGCCGGTTATAGTCCGGCAGGCACACCAGTACGCCCACCGGCCGCTCGCCTGCATAGGCCAGTACAATCAAATCCGTGCGCGTGTAATGAAAAAGCGTACGCATCTCATCGAGAATGTCTTCTTTCGTAGGCGGCATCAGTTCCCAATCGTCCGGGAAGGCTTCATCCACCACGCGTGCGACCTCGGAGGAAAGTGTTTCGGCATTCGTACGCCGCAGATCCGCGTGCTTTACGCGGAATTGAAAACGCTTCTGTGCCATCATGCTTAACCCCTGATAGTCCTTTGCGGGGAAATCCCGCAGCCACAGGTGGTAGGCGTAATGATCCCGGTGTTTCACAAAGCCGTACGCGGTGAAAAAATCGTTGTAATAGGGCGGGTTGTAGGGGTTAAAAAGCATCGGCGGCCCGTCAAATCCCTCCGCCAGCAACCCTTTGCTGAAATCGTCAAAACCTGCGTTGTTGGGGCCGACCACGCGCGTCATACCCAGAGATTTCAGATACTGCACCGCCGCGTCCAGCACGGCGCGGGCGTATTCCAGGTTGTTTTCACTCTCAAACAGGCTGATGTATCCGCGTTTTTCACCGATGCGCTCATTCAGGCGTTCGTCTAAGCCCGCCAGAACGCGCGCCACAGGGCGATCGTCGTCGTAAGCCATAAAAAAGGCGTGCTCGCCGCCGCACATCAGCGGGTTGTTCTCACCCAGGAGCATTTTCAGCTGCATCTCATACATCGGCGGCACCCAGTTAGGGTCGCCCCGATATAATCTGCGCGGCAGTTGCATAAAATCGCGGATGCCCTTTTTCGACTTTTCGAGCGTTTCCACATGAATCATGCGGGTTTCCCCTCCTTTTGCCGGATGCGGTGCTTATAACCTTTCAATTTGTTTTGATTGTACCACAATCCTCGCCCGCGCTCAATGAAGGAAACAACGCGGTTTCTATTTTCGTCAGCAGCGCCTCCCGGCCCTCGCCGGTTTGGGAAGAAAAAGGCACAATCTCCCACGGCTGCACAACCATCGAGCGGCAAATGGGCGCAAGCATTTTCCCGCGTGAACCGCGTTTAACCTGATCCGCCTTGGTCGCTACGACCGTAAAAGGCACGCCTGTTTGCCGTAGATAGTTCATCATCACCACATCATCCGCCGTGGGCTCGTGTCGGATATCCATCAGTAACAACACGTGTTTCAGTAGCGTGCTGTTGCTGAAATAGACTTCCATCCGTTCTCCCCAGCTCTTCTTTTCCGCTTTGTTCACCTTTGCGAAGCCATACCCCGGCAGATCCACCAGGTGAAACTCCTCGTTGATTAAAAACAGGTTGATCAGCCGAGTTTTCCCGGGGGTGGAACTGGTTTTGCACAGCTTTTTACGGTTGCAAAGCACGTTAATCAGCGAGCTTTTCCCAACGTTACTCCTGCCCACCACAGCCAGCTGAGGCAGCGTCACGGGCGGAACTTCGGAATAATTCGCCAAGCTGGTTACAAACTCGGCGCTGCGGATTTCCATATTCACACTCCCCTAACGCTTGTGGAAGCGGGCTGTATGAGGGGCACAGCCAAACCGGCTATTTCCGGGCTTTCCGGCTTCGCTTCGGGTAGTGGACGTGTCAGCGCCAGGCGAAGTACCTCGTCGGTTTGCTCCACGAAGATCACCTGCAGTTTGTTGAGCACATTCTGCGGTATTTCTTCCAGATCCTTGCGATTCTCCGCCGGAGCCAGCACAGTTTTTAAACCGGCGCGATAGGCCGCCAGCAATTTCTCCTTCAATCCGCCAATGGGCAGCACACGCCCGCGCAGGGTGATTTCGCCAGTCATGGCGACTTCCTGCCGAACGGGGATGCCGGTTAAGGCGCTGACCAGCGCGGTGGTCATGGCGACGCCCGCGGAAGGCCCGTCCTTGGGTACCGCGCCTTCTGGTACGTGAATGTGGATATCGTGCTGCTTAAAGAACTCCGCGGGCACGCCCCAAGTGTCACAATGTTCCCGTACCCAGCTGAGCGCGGCTCTTGCGCTTTCCTGCATTACGTCGCCGAGTTTTCCCGTTAGCTGCAGCGCGCCCGTACCCTGCATGATGGCGCATTCCACCGCAAGCGTTACGCCGCCAACATCTGTGACCGCCAGCCCGTTTACGACGCCCACAAGGCTTTTTTGTTCCGTAGGCTCCCGCAGGTACTGCACTGTCCCCAGATATTCCTTGCGTTTTTGGGAAGTCACGTTCACACATTTTTCTCCGGTGTTCAGCATTTCCACGGCGGCTTTACGCACCACGCGCGCGATCAGCCGTTCCAGCGTGCGTACGCCAGCCTCTCGCGTATACCCTTCAATGATCTCGTCCATCGTTTTTTTACTGATCGTTACACTGCCTTCAGACAGCCCGTGGGCCTTCACCTGTTTGGGCAGCAGATGTCTGCGCCCGATTTCCATCTTTTCCACGTCGGTATAACTGGGCACTTCGATGATTTCCAACCTGTCCAGCAGGGCAGGCGGAATGGTATCCAGCGAGTTGGCGGTGGTGATGAACATAACATGGCTTAAATCGAAAGGCAGTTCCATATAATGGTCGCGGAAGGCGTGGTTCTGCTCAGCGTCCAGTACTTCCAGCAGCGCAGAGGCCGGATCGCCCCGATAATCGCTGCTCATTTTATCAATTTCGTCGAAAAGGAACACGGGGTTCATCGTGCCCGCGCGCTTGATGCCCTCGATGATGCGCCCGGGGATTGCGCCCACGTAGGTACGCCTGTGGCCGCGAATCTCCGCCTCATCGCGCACGCCGCCCAGCGACATCTGCACAAATTTGCGGCCCACCGCTTCCGCGATGGCGCGCACAATGCTAGTTTTACCCACGCCCGGGGGGCCTACGAAGCACAGGATGGGCCCCCGCATATCCTGTTTGATACGCAGTACCGCGAGGTACTCGATAATCCGCTCCTTCACCTTGGTCAACCCGTAATGGTCGCGGCCGAGCACGCGCGCCGCGCGTTTCAAATCCAGGTGATCCTCGGTGGTTTTCCCCCAGGGCAAATCGAGAATCCACTCCACATACGTCAGGCTCACGCCGATCTCTGGCGTGCCCGCCGCCATGCGGGAAACACGGTCCAGCTCGCGCTCGGCTTTCTGGCGTGCCTCGTCGTTCACAGGGGTTTTCGCCAACTTCTCGCGCAGCTCTTCCACATCGTTTTGCTCTTTATCGCCCAGTTCCGTCTGAATCGCCTTGATCTGCTCGCGCAGGTAGTAGTCTTTTTGGTTCTTCTCTATCTGCTGTTTCACGCGAGCCTGTACGTTTTTTTCCAGTTCCGACAGCCGCGTTTCGCGCACCAGAATGGCGCAGAGCGCTTCCAGCCGTTCTTTTACGTCGAGCTTTTCCAGAATGGTCTGGCGATCTTCCAGTTGGGTCAGCACGTTGGCGGCGATCGTGTCCGCTAGCAGATCGGGTTTCGTCAGCGCCGTAACGGAGCGCAGCGTTTCCTGAGAAGTACGCATGCTGGATTTTGCATAGTCCGCAAAAAACTCATGCGTGGCCCGCACCAGCGCCTTAATATCATCGGTCTGGCGTGCGGCGGAGGCGCGCACGGGGCGTACATCCGCCTCTAAAAAAGGCTCCTCCTGTACGATCGCTTCCAGCGTCGCGCGGCGTTCGCCTTCCACAAGCACGCGGATACTGTCCCCGGGGAGGTTGAGCACCTGTTTTACCTGCGCGATGGTGCCCACCTTGTATAAGTCGCTTGCCGCCGGTTCTTCATTTTCTGTGTCTTTCTGGGCTACCAGGAAAATGCGCTGATCGTCCAGCATTGCCTTTTCCAGCGCCGCTATGCTCTTGGCGCGTCCAACGTCGAAATGCAGTACCATATGTGGAAAAACCATCATGCCACGCATTGCCAAAACCGGTATGCGGGTGAGGGCCGTTTTACGTTTCGTCGCCATTTTTCTCCTCCTTGGTCAGGCCAGACGGGCTATTCCCCGTTGTCCCCTGTTCATCGTATCGCGCCGCGGCGAAAAAAGCAAGCGCAACGAGGTTAAACACGCCGCATCTGTCCGGATGCGGCGTGTGCGGAGCGTTCAGCCCGCGTTGTTCTGCTGGGATTTTAAGGCTTTCGGG
>JADGQP010000018.1 GCA_017881705.1 Christensenellaceae bacterium | reverse complement strand
TAGCATGCACGTTGGCCGCGCTGGCAGTATACGTAACGGATTCGGCACATAAACTGCTGGGAGACGAAAAGAAGGTCTGAATGACGCGCCTGTGGCGTACGCCTGTGTTCCTGCGGATCGGCCGCAACCGTTTCCGCGCAAAGCCCGCCTGTTTAACAGGCGGGCTTTGCGCGTCAAAGAAACCTGCTTTCAGGAGGGTTCGGAGGGCCGCAGCCCTCTGATTGTCGTTCGTATCGACCAGCTTTTCCGGTCGGGCGGGGAGTTTGCGGCTTTGCCGCAAACAGTACCCGAACTTCAAAAAAGTGGCGAAGCCCACTTTTTTGACAGCCTAAGCCCGCCCTTTAAAAAGGGGCGGGCTTTTCATTCCTTTTTTACACATGCCGCGCGCCGCTTTGGCTTGCGAAAGCCTACCGCGCATGGTATCATCGTTGCGTGCGCCTGCGTGCGGGAGAGGGGAACGGCGGTTTATGGCAAATGAAAGGCTTTCGGATGCGGGGCGCGGGCACGCGCTGGCGCTGGGTACCATTGTGGTGTGGGGTACCACGTTTGTCGCCTCCACGGTCGCGCTGCGCACGCTGTCGCCCATTGAGTTGCTGGCGTTTCGCATGCTGATTGCCATCGCCGTGCTGTATATGGTGAACCCTCACCGGCTGAAGCTGAAAACCCGCAGGCACGAGTGGTACCTTCTGGGGGCAGGTGCTTGCGGCGTAACCCTGTATTTTTTGTTTGAGAACCTGGCGCTCACCTACACCAGCTCCTCCAACTGCAGCGTCATCATCTCCACGGCGCCGTTTTTCGTGGCGGCGGCGACCCGTATTTTTCTGAAGGAAGAAAAGCTGAACCGTTCTTTCTTCGTGGGCTTTGTGCTCGCCATGGCCGGGGTAAGCCTGGTGTCCTTCGCGGGGCACAGGCTGCAGCTCAACCCGCTGGGCGACGCGCTGTGTATCCTGGCCGCGATGATGTGGGGGCTCTATTCCGTGTTTATTCGTAAGCTGGAGGGCTACGGTTACAACACGATTCTGATAACCCGCCGGATTTTCCTTTACGGGCTGCTGCTTCTTGTGCCCGCGGCCGCGGTGTTTGGTTTTTCCGTTACGCCGGCCGATGTGTTCAACCGCGATACGCTTATAAGCGTGCTGTTCCTGGGGCTGGTGGCAAGCGCGCTGTGCTTTGTAACCTGGAACACCGCCGTGCGGCTGATTGGCCCCGTGAAAACCAGCGTGTACATTTACCTTACGCCGGTGGTTACCATCGTTTTTGCGCGTCTGGTGCTGGGCGACCGCATTCATCCTCTGGCGCTTGCGGGCGCGGCGCTTACGCTTTTAGGTCTGGCGATCAGCCAACGGCCAGCGCTGCGCCAGTTTGCCAAAGCGCGGCGCTGAGCCTCTGCGGGTGTGGTTCCGCCGCGGGTGGCAATCGGCGGCAAGTGTGGTATAATACAGGCGCAGCCGTATACACGCGGCGCGTTATGGGGAGGTTGAACCATGTTTGGAAAATTCATGAACAGCTATTTCTATGGTAAAAGCGGCAAAGGCGATTACACGAAGGAAGATCTGCCTCAAACACGCATGCAGCTTTTCAGGGAAACGCTGCGTACGCGCCTGAGCGGGTTGGTGCGCCTGAACCTGCTTTATATGCTGGTGTGGATTCCCGTCATGGCGGTAGTGGCGTATTTTGTGATGCTCCTGTATTCGGCTGTATCCGGCCTGGCGGATCTGCAGTCGCAGGTGGACGCGGGCACGCTTGCTGCGGCGGACTTCTTAAGCCAACAGACGCTGTATGTGGACGGAGTTAAATCCGTTTTACTGCAGGCCATGCTGTTTATGGTTCCCGCGCTGGCCATAACCGGCCCCTTCACCGCTGGAATCAGCTTCATTACGCGCAACTGGGCGCGCGATGAGCACGCGTTTATCTGGAGCGATTTTCGGGACGCGGTAAAGGAAAACTGGAAACAGGCGCTGGCCACCAGCACGATCACCGGCTTCGTGCCGCTGGTAATTTACGTGTGCTGGGTTTTCTACGGCCAGTTGGCGCAGACCAGCGGGTTTTACATTTTCCCGCAAGTGCTTACGCTGCTTATTGGCTTGCTGTGGCTGATGAGCCTGATGTACACATACCCGCTGATGGTCACTTACCGCCTGCGCTACCGGGCTTTGCTTCGCAACAGCTTTTTACTCACCTTCGGCCGCCTTCCGGCCACGGTGGGGCTGAAACTGCTTTCCTGCGTGCCGCTGCTGATCGCCGCGGCGGTGAGCTACTTTACGCCTTACCTGCAATGGGCGGTGCTCGCGGCGTTCCTGTACTATATCCTGTTGGGCTATTCCCTCAGCCGGTTTGTGACGGCCAGTTATACCAACGCGGTTTTCGATAAGTATATCAACTCGAAGATCGAGGGCGCGCAGGTGAACCAAGGCCTGTACACGGAAACGGACGAGGGCGAGGACGACGCGGCGGATAACGTCGCGCCCAAAGCTTGACCGGCGCGCATTTGAATGAAGAACGACTGAGGTGACGCGATTGTATACGGCCTTCGCATCTGTCTACGATCGGCTCATGGCCGACGTGGACTATCCGGCGTGGGCGTCTTTTTACCAGGGTCTGCTTTCGCTGTATGGGCTGCGTTCGGGCAAGGTGTGCGAGTGCGCCTGCGGCACCGGCAGTTTAACCATCCCGCTTTCGGCAATGGGCTACCAGATGACCGGCGTGGACATTTCCGATGAGATGCTTTTTGAGGCGAGCCAGAAAGCGCGCCGCTCGGGCGCGATGATCCCCTTCGTAAGGCAGGATATGCGCACGCTGCGCCTGCACCGTACGATGGACGGGGTACTTTGCACCTGCGACGGGGTGAACTACCTGCCTTCGGCACAGGATGTGCTTCTGTTCTTCTTTGCGGCATATATGGCGCTTCGTCCGGGCGGCGTGCTGGCTTTCGACGTGAGCACGCCCTATAAGTTCAAGCACGTTCTGGGCAACAACTTTATCGGCGACGAAACCGCCGATACCGCCTACCTGTGGAAGAACGCGTATGACCCGCGAACCCTGAGAGTACAGATGGATCTTGCCGTTTTCATCCGGCAGGAACAGGAAACCTACCAGCGCGTAAGCGAACGGCAGACCCAGTACGCCTACCCTCTGGAAACGCTGGAAGAACTTCTGGCCAGCGCGGGTTTTACGGATACGCGAATTTTTGGGGATCGTACCTACGCCCAGCCCAGGCCGACCGAACAGCGCTGGCACATTGCCGCGCGCAAGCCCCTGCCGCCCGAGACGGGCGCCTGATGGAGGAGCGACGCATGGATAACGCCGATACGGTTTTACATTTTACCCTTTCCGACGGCGCGGTGCGCGGGCTGATGATCCGCTCCACGCAAACGGCGCGGGAAGCGCAACGTCTGCACCAAGCCAGCGCCGTGGCCGCCGCGGCGCTTGGGCGCGCGCTTACGGGCACGGCGATGCTTGCCGCGACGCTTAAGGAACCGGGCGCCTCCGTTACCCTCACGGTGGATGGCGGAGGCCCGCTGGGCAGAATCATCTGCGTAGGCGATGGCCTGAGCGTGCGTGGTTTGGTAACCGACCCAACGGTACGGCTGCCCCTTCGGGATGGCAAGCTGGACGTGGGGCGTGCCGTAGGCGCGCAGGGGCGGCTGAGCGTGGTGAAGGATCTGCGGCTGAAAAGCCCCTACATCGGGCAGGTACAGCTGGTAAGCGGCGAAATCGCCGCCGACCTGGCGCATTACTATGTGCAAAGCGAGCAAAGCCCTTCGCTGGTAAGCCTCGGCATCGCCGCCTCCGACGAGGACGTAACTTCCTCCGGCGGTGTGTTGCTCCAGCCGATGCCCGGCTGCCCCGACGAGTTGATCGACCAGCTGGAACTGCGTTCTCCCATCTTTGGGGAGATCGCCAACGAGCTGAAGCACGAAACGCCGGAAACGCTGGTGAACCTTTGGTTTCAGGGCCTTACCCCCGTGGTGCTCAGCCAGGTGCCGCTGGCGTACCGCTGCCACTGTTCCCGTCCGCGGATGCGCAGCGCGCTTCGGGCGCTGGGGGCGGAGGAACTGAAGCGCATGATTGCCGACGAGGTGAACGGCGCCGAGCTGGTGTGCCATTTCTGCAACCGCAAATATGCTTTTACCACGCAGGACCTACAGAAAATTTTGGACCGCGCCCAATAAAGCGGGGGGCTGTATTCCAACCCTACTGTTTAGGCAAGGAGTTGCTTCATGAGCGTTAAAGCCGGAGAGGTCGTTAAACTGCAGCGTTCCAGCGCCTATTGGTTGGAGCGCGCCAACCGCCACCGCAGGCAGGGCAACCGCCGCCGCGCGGCGGCGCTGCTGAGGCACGCGGTTTCACTTTCGCCTGCCGACAGCGAGCTTCGGGTGGCCTACGCGCAGACCCTGCAGGATATGGAGTGTTACGAGGCCAGCAACCGCGCCGCTTTCGGCGCGCTTACGCTGAACCCTAAACGTTACGCCTGCTATGGGCTTATCGGGCGCAATATGCTCGCGCTTGGCTTTCAGCAGGAAGCGATGGACGCGTTTTCGCGTTATCTCTGGGCCGTTAAGCAAACCGGTGCCGCCGCTGAATTTGACGAGGATCTCGACGAGCTGGAAGCCGCGGAGTATGAGCATTCCCGCCTGCCCGCGCGCTACGAAACACAGCTGAACATCGCCGGCCGTCGGCTGGCCGCGGGGGATTATACGCGCGCGGAACGCGCGCTTGCCCGCGCCAAACCGGCCGCGAACGTAGACGAACGGTATCATTCACTGCATTCTCTTTTGCTGGAAGCAAGGGGCGACGCGCGCGGCGCCGTGCGTGCCGCGCGCCGTGCCTGCCGCCAAAACCCGTGCAGCGCGGAGGCGCGCTGTGCGCTTGCGGGCGCCTATTGCCAGGAGGGCCGCCGCGTAAAAGGCGCGTCCATGCTGCTAAGAGCGATGCTCAACTGCGCCGGAACGCAGGACGAGCAGATGGTTTGCTATTCCGCCGTCAGCCTGGGGTTTCCCGAGCTGGCGCTGGGCGTGCTTCGCCGCGCGCTTAAGCAGAGCCCCGACCGTCTGCCCACGTTGTTCAACGCGGGCGTAACGATGTTGAAACTGGGACGAATCGACGATGCCGAGTCGTTTTTCCACCGCTGTCGCGACCTGGACCCCGCCGACGTGCCCGCGCGCTGCGAAATCCGAACCGTGGAACAATGGAAAAGCCTGCAACTGAACGTGCGGCAGGTGCAATATGCAGCGCGGGCATTGCCGTTTTATCCGCTTTTATCCCCCGCGCAGCGTAACGATTGTTTCGCGCAGGTCGCCCGCGTGCTGGCGGAGGGAACGGATGTCTTCTGTCAAAGCCTTCAAACGGACGAATCGCTTTACAACCTGTTTTTACATCAGCTGGGGGATCCCGACCATCAACTGGGCCGCCTGCTGCCGTTTTTGGCAGAACGGCTACCCGCGGAGTTCGCCGAAAGGCTGATGCGCGAGGTGCTGGTACTGTCCACGCCGGACAACGGCGTAAAGCAATACGCCGCCGCCGCGCTGACCCAACTTGGCGCAAAACCGCCTTTTGTGGTATGGCACGCGGGCCGCATCGCGGAGATTGACCCGTCGGTGGCCAACCGGCGCGGCGAAAGCGTGCCCCGCGCCATGCTGGTTCGCCGTCTGGCGGAGCTGCAGCGTATGGGCGGGGAGCCCCGCCTGCTTACGCACGGGCTGCATGCCATGCTGCTGCTGAAGGCACAGCGGCGAGAGCGCATCGTGTGCGACACCAAAGGCATCTACCGCACCGCGCTGGAACAGCATTTTCTGCTGGTAAACGGCCTTCCGGAAACTAAAAGCCTGCATGCCATGCTGCGGTATAACGCCGACGACCGGCGCCGCTTGCGCAATGCCTTTCAGGCGCTGTGCAGGCTGATGCCCCTGCCCCTTCATCATCCCGAACGATAACACCGCCAAGGAGGACGCCTATGGAACAGATCGATTTTGATTTGCACTTTAACGACGCGCTCGCCCAATGGATTGAAAAGAACCGCCACAAGTTCAAACATCCCGAGGATATGGAGGACGCTGCGCCGGATTTTTACCTGGAATGGCTGGCGACGCCTGCCGATTGGCTGGATGGCGTGGCTCCGGGCGACTATTTCAAACGTTTTGCGGATGGCCAGGCGCTGGTGGACGCGCTTGTTGATTATGTGAAAACCGGCGTTCCCGTGCCCGATCCGCTGCTGGATCGCCTGGAGGAACTGGGGCAGGAGGAGCCGATCCTCTCGCTGGTGAGGGATAAAACTGCGCCCTGCGAGGCCCGGATGCATGGCGTGGAGTTGCTGCGTCAACTGGACAGCCGCGCCCCGATGGTGGATTATATCCGCTGGCAGGTGGATCGCGACAGCGACCCGGACCTGCTGGATAACGCGCTGGAAAGCCTGCGGCTGATGGGCAGCGATGTATACCGCCCCACAAAGCTGGCTTTTCACGTCGCGGACGAAGCCGGCAAGGAAGCGCTGCTGGACGTGCTTACGGATTATTCCTGCGACGACGAGGTGTTCACCTTCACTCTTTCGCAGTTTAAACGGTATCCGGACAAGCGAGCGCTGTATGCGGGCTACCTGGGCAAGCTGGGGGACGAGCGGGCGCTGGAAACGCTGACGGACGTGGCCGAAAGCGACGGTACTCCCTATATCGACTTTATCGAGGTGCGAAACGCCATAGAGCGCCTGGGCGGCGAGGCGCCGGTGCGCGATTTTCCGGACGATCCCACCTACGCTGCGGTAAAACGGCTGCAAAAGCGGTAAACGTACCCGGGCGCGCGGGGCCGCTATGCCGGACGCGCCGGGCGTGATATACTGGTTTATGCGGACCGCGCGGATATAACCCGCGGCAACCGGCCCCGCAGGATTGAGCGGCTGCTGACAGCCGCGGGAGGACACATGATTACCCTGGATGAAATTAAGAAAAACGAAAGTATCCGCGCGCTGGTCAAGGCGGGCAACCGCTACCTGGAAACGTTGGGCTATACCGACCACGGGCCGCGGCATTTAAGCTACGTCAGCCGTACCGCCAGCTACATCCTTAAATCGCTGGGCTACAGCGAGCGGGAGATCGAACTGGCGGCCATCGCGGGCTGGGTGCACGATGTGGGCAACAGCATCAACCGGCACGATCACGGCCCCAACGGTGCGATCATGCTGTTTCCGATTTTAAAGGAAGCGGGCATGAGCATCGCCGATACGGTGGAGATTATCACCGCCGTGGGCAACCACGAGGAGCAAAGCGGCAGCGTTTCCAACGCCGTAAGCGCCGCGCTTGCCATCGCGGACAAGAGCGACGCGCACAAAAGCCGCGTGCGCAACGGCCGGCCGGAGCCTGGGGACGTGCACGACCGTGTGAACTTTTCCATTCAGCAAAACGATGTGCTGGTGGACCGGAAAAACCACGTGATCCGCCAATCCCTCACGATGGACCGTTCCAGCAGCGTTCTGGAATACCTGAGCATTTACATGAGCCGTATCATCATGTGCGAGCAGGCGGCGACTTTTCTGGGGCAGGAATTTCAACTGGTGATTAACGACCATCCGGTCAACAACCAATGCCCCGTCCAGCAGAAGTTGGAGCCGTAAGCCCGGCTGCCCCGTAAACCGGACATACCCATTGGAAAGCGAGGAGCCCAAACGATGATCTGTCAACGCTGCGGCAGCCTTTTGGAGGAGGACGAAATCCTCTGCCCCGTGTGCGGCACGATGGTCAAGCGCTCCCCACAGCCGGAGGAAGGCGGCGTGCGCGCCTTCCGGCAGGGGCGGCGCGGCGCTGTGCCGCCTACGCTGCCCGATGAACAGCGAAGCGACGTGCCCGAATACGGAGATTTTGAAAACTCACCCCTGCCCGTGGAGCAGGAACGCGGCGTGCGCCGCAGAGAAGATAAAAACACCAAGCCCGTGCTGGAAGCCTTCGCCAGCCGCCCTTCCTCCCGCCGCGGCGTGCCTGTGCGCGGCAGCGGCCACGCGCGCCAGGTGGTTTCCAAACACGGCAAAGCCAAGGCAGTACCTCTTCACCCGATCAACTGGATGCTCATCGCCGTTATTTGCGCCAGCATCGCGTTAGCCGGTGGGCTGGGTTATTTTATTTATATCAAAACATCCGACACGGGCCAACGTATCACCGCGAGAAAGCAGGTGCTTTCCACCGACGAGACGCTGCTGACGGCCGCCGTCAGTACCGACGCCCTACAGGAGAGCCAGCACAAGGCCGCGCTGAAAACCCTGGGGAACGCGCCCGCGCAGGCGTACTGGCTGGTCGGCGGCGAATATATGGACGCGGGGGATATGGACGACGCGATTATGGCGTACCGCATCGCCGATATCCTTGACCCCGAAAATTACGACGGCCTGATGCAGCTTGGCACCGCCTACGAACTTAATAACATGGATGACAAAGCCGAGACGCTGTACAAGAACCTGCTCACCGTCGTAAGCCCATCGCGTGCCGACGCGTACACGGCGCTGATTAACCTTTACCTGGACAACAGCCGCGACCCCGACGCCGCCAACATGATGCTTTTAGCCTACCAGAAAACCGGCAAGGACAGCTTTCGCCAACAGCGTAAGGATTTTATCCCCAATACGCCGCAGGTGGATACCAAGCACCTTTCCGGCCGTTATGAACTGGCACAGCAGATTACCGTTACATCCCCGCAGGGATACGATATTTATTACACGCTGGACGATACCGCGGAACTCCCCAAACAGGGGCAGCTGGTGAAAAACAATACCGTAGAGATCCCAGAAGGTACTTACGTTCTGCGTGCCGTGTGCACGGAGGGCGACCTGGTCAGCGATGAAATGAAAGTTTCCTACACGGTGTATTACCCCTCGCCGCCTGCGCCGAAATGCAACCTTGCGCCCAGCACCTATTCCAGCCTGTGCAAGGTCAACTTGCGCGCGGGCCCCGATACGCAAACCAAGGCGCAGCGCAAGCTAAAAACCAAGGAACAGCTGGCCAAAGAGGACACCCAGACCTTCTACTACACCATCGACGGCTCCATGCCGGATCCGAAACTCAGCCCCGTTTACGACGGCACGCCTATTTCCCTGCCTAGCGGGGACGTTACCCTGCGCGCCATTGCCGTAAACGGCTACGACAAACAATCCAGCGTGCTGGAGGTTGTTTATAAATTCAAAGTCAAGCCCTACCCAAACCTGATTTACAAAGAGGACGACACGTTTACCGGCTTTACGCTCAACGACACCACGCTCCCGGTATTTGAGGATCAGTTTGGCCAGCCCCAAAAAACGACGGACACGAAATACCTGAACGTGGACTCGGACGCGCAGCAGTTGGATTACGCCTGGGGTAATGCCGTGTTCCTGCAGCAAAGCGGCGATTGGGTACTCGTGCGCGTGGAAATGAACGATGCTTTCACCGCGGGCCCGCGGGGCGTGGGCCTTGGCAACAGTGAAAGCGAGATCACTGCCGTGTATAAGGACATGGGCATGCTTAAAAACCAGGATGGCAGCCGCAACCTTTATTACAATGACCCGAGGATTGGCGTAATCCTAAACAACAGCGACGGAACCCGCACCGTGCAGTACAGTACTGACACTGCGAAGGGTTATGAATGGGTGCTGCAGTACGTGCTGAAAAACGAGCGCTGTGTAAAGATCGTCCATTATTATAAGCCGTAAGTTACGTGTATACGCAAAGAGGGCGCTCCGCTAAAGGAGCGCCCCTTTGCGTGTTAAAAGCCTGTCTTTTTATCGGCCACGCCGCAAAGGGCAGGCCCGTACTTCTGTGTACGCTCCTGCCCTTATGCGGCTTACCTTCGCGCATACGAACCTTTTTGAGCAAGCTACTCATCTGTGTTAGCGTGGGGGTGGGTAGCCGCTGAATCAAAGCCCTTCACGTCTGCCTTTGCAGAGCCCCACATCTTTGGGCTCGAAAAGCCTTGAAATAGCGCTACTATTCCTTCGTCTTTTCTCACCCAAATCTGCGGCACTCTGCTTGGGCAGCCGCGAAGCGATTTAATCAGCAGTTACCTAGATATCCCACAGCCGTTTCATTGCGGTGAACGCGCGCACGTAGCCCGCAAATTCGTCGCCGTCGGTCAGTTCGTTGTCCAGCACCGTTTCCAGTTCGATCTCGGCGCTGGGTTTCAGCTGCACTACCTGCGGGTTGGGATCCCGCTCGAAGGCCTTGCCCAGCAGTTTCTCCCCGGCCTGGGGGAAAGCGGAATAGAAAGCCAGCAGATAATCTTTTAAAAGCGAGCGTCGGCGCTGGGCGGGCGCGGCGCAGGCCTGGGCCGGACCGGGCGTTTCGCCGCCCTGCACGCTGCTGCGCAGGCGGCTTACATCCGCAAGCAGCCCGCGTGCCACTTCCTGCTTGGGATGGCGGCTTTGCACCAGCACCAGTTCCCTCACCGGATGGTCGGCGCTCAAGCCGTAAAGCGCCAGGTTAAACAGTTTGCTGCGGGTATTGCGGTCGAACAGCTTTAAAAACTGCCCGCCGTTGCCCGCCACGCAGATTTCCATTCGCGGGCTGAGCCGCGCGCGGGTTTCATCGCATAGCGCGCTGCGCTCCAACAGTTCGCCGCAAAGGCGGAACAGAAAGCCCACGTGCAGTAAAAGCAGGCTTTCCAGCAGGCTCACGCGCCCTTCGCCGCGCACGGAGGCCATCGTATCGGCGATGTCGTCGTTATGGCGGGCAAAAAAAGCGTCCAGCAAAAACACGTTCTTCTGACGCAGCCGAAGCGAATTCTGCCCCGACGCGAACGCGGCCGCCATGTCGCCGACCAGTGTACGAAGCTCGGGCCTCGCATTTTGGAAATCGGCGATAAACTCGGCGCGGCGGCGCGCGGAGAGCGAATCGAAAAGGATCTGCCGGCAGCCCAGCAGCAGCGACGCCTCCGCGGCGGCTCCGGGAATGCCGTTAAGCCAAACGCTCAGGTCCGTGGTGCCGCCGCCGATGTCCATGTTCAGGTAGCCATTGCGGACGTTGACCTCGTTGCGGGTGCGGAAATACAGGCCGTCCGCCAGGTTTTCGCTGGCGAAAAGCACCGCAGGCAGCCCGTCCGTAAGCGGCATGCCCGTGTCCGCCGCCACGTCCTTGGCCAGCGAACGCACCATTTCCAGGTAGGCTTCCTGCCGGTACAGCGGCATCGCGTCCGGCATGGACACGCGCCAACTTAACGACGGCGACCCGGCCAGACGCGCCGCCAGCGACGCCTGCAGCATCGTCTGCTTTAAAAACAACCTGAGGCAGCGCACTACGTAGGGTTCCTCGCCCCACTTCAGGTCGTAGTACAGGGCGTTCGGGTTTTTGTTGAGCAGCGCGTTCAGGTTCTGCGCGTAATAGATATGCCCGTCCAGAAGCGGAACCAGCCATTTCTGTTCGTCATCGGTAAACATATCCATCACGCTTACGAAAGTGGAGGGGTTGTGTTCGTCCGCGTAGCACTGCGCGGGCAGCAGCTCGTCCGGCAGAAGGGCGTCGTCCGCGGGCGCGCCCCGCAGCAGGGTTTTAAGCATCTCGGGCGGAAGCGCGGCGGGACGAACCTGTTCGCCCTGGCGTAGCATTACGGTGGTGGCGTTGGAGCCGAAATCCACGGCGACGGCGGCAGGCGTTTCGCGTTTCAGCTGGGTTACGGGTTCGTCGTTGGGCAGCGCGCCCAGGCTCAGTTTGCCGCGTGTAAGCGCGAGGTAGGCGGGCCAGGCGGTAAGCCGCGCGGTCTGCCAGCGGTAGGCGGTTTTCTGCCCGTGTTCGTCTTCGGCTACGGCGTCGCGCGGCTCGCCCTGCACCCAGCCGCCCGCGGATGGCGAAAGCACGGCGACGGCTTCGGGCCGCTGTACCAGCACATAATAGGCCAGCCACTGCCCGCGCGTAAAGCGCACGGCCGGCCAACAGCGTACCGTGGGCAGCGCCTCGGTTACCGTTTCCACGGCCGCGCCCCGCGTGTATTTCATACCCACGGTATAAACGTAGGAAAGGTCAATGTGGTTTTCGTAGGTTGCGTCTTTGGCGCGATAGCGGCGCGTAAGCCGCATCCGCGCGCGCACCTTTTGCGTTTGCCCTTCGGTAAGCAGCTCAAAATCAAACGCGTCGGCGGGCAGGCGGGGCCGGTATTCCTCCTGCGCGCTCTCTTCGGCCGCCTTGGTAAGCCACAGCGCAAGCTCCGCGCTGATTGGCGGAACGGCGTACAGGTCCTGCGCGCCGCGCACTGCGCAGTGGTCGCTAAGGGTTGCGTCGTCAAAGGGCGCGGCGCCCCTGCACAGGGTTAGGCAATCCGAGAAAGCGCCGACCAGCGCCTCTGCGTCCGGCAGGCCCACCATTTCCCGCGCAAGGGCGGACAGGGTGGAAGGTACGTCCGTCAGCGGCAGTTCCAGCGCGAGGGTACGGTCGCCTGTTTCGCGGAAGTTCGCAAGTTTTACGCTCCACTTGCGCAGCAACTCTATCACGCGTCGGCTGGCGCCGTTCTCCGTCCCGGACAGCGCGGTAAGGTGGTTGGCCAGCTCCACAAAACGCTTGGCCACGGCGCGGTTCCAATCCCCGTTATATTGCAGGGGCAGCGATATTTCCGCCCAAAGGCGCTGGAGCGTATTCAGCTCGTCCGGCGTGTTCACGGGCTCCAGCAGGTAGCGGGCGGACTCGATGGCGAAGGAACGCCCCTGGTAGGCATAGGTCACCACGCGCGACCCCTCAAATTCCACCGGCGCGTCCGTGCCCTCCGGAATGAACCACTTTAGCAGGCTGTTGCGGTTCAAATCCGCCACCGCAAGCGGAACCTCGCGCCGCGTCAGCTCCTTTAGGCCGCTGCGCTCCAAAAGCCCGTACACCGCCAGCGCGCGGATGTACAATTCCGTCTGCGCGTGCGTGTCGCCGGCTTCCAGGCGCTCGTTCCAGGTCAGGCGTGTAGTTTGCAAATCGCCGATCAGGCGGTCGATCAGCCCGCTCAGGGAAGCGTCCGCCGCATACAGCGGGCTGCCCAGCGCCGCGCGCTCGTTGAGCGCCTGCAGGTAGCGCAGATGCTGTAAAAGCCGCAGGCGGTCGCTTTCGTCCAGGAACGCGCAGGGGTCCTCAAAACGCTTGCGCGCGCGGTCGTACCAGCGCACGCAGGCGGGCAGCAGGGCCGACAGGTCACCCGGGTTGGCGGCGGGGGCCAGCGCGACCGCTGGCGACAGCATCCCCAGTGTTTTGCGTTCGGGCACGCCGTCCCGATGGGAGGTCAGTATAAACAGCTTCAGCCCGAATTTCAGGCGATTGGCAGGCAGCGCCGCGCGTACGCCGCGCTGGAACGGCCCGCCGGAACCGTCCAGCATATCCTCGCAGCTCAGCTCCGGCCAGGAGGCGTCTTTCACCCAACCGTCCCATAATAGAAGCACCGCAAGCGTCGCCCGCCAGTCGATCATCTCCTGGTGGCGCATCGCTTCTTCGTGAGGCAAACGCATCAGGCGGCGAAGCTGCGCCTCACCCGCCAGTACGTCCGGTATGGCGTAGCCCACGTCCTCCCCGGGGGTGCGGATGTTGCGCGCGAAACTTTCCAGCCATTCGTGGGGCTTCTGGTTGCCATCGCTCACCACGCCCGCGTGGTTCTGGTAGCCGGTATGGAACCCATCCTCCATATCGGGTAAAAGCGTGAGGTAGGAGGGCTTTTGGCCGTTTTCCGGCGCGCTTTGCTGCGGCTGTTTGCTTTTCATACGTTCTCCTCCTCCATCACGGCCGAAAGCAGCGCCGCTGTGAAACTTGCGAACGCGGCCTGGGGGCCGGAACCCGTGCGCGAGCCGCCGCCCAAACCGGCCACGGCCTGCGCGGCGGTGCGGCGGTCGGGTACGCGCTGCGTCACCGTGCGGGGGAAAGTGTTCCAAAGCGTTTTGCGAAGGGCTTCCACAGCCTGCATATCGCGCTGGGACGAGTCGATGCCGTACAGGCGTAAAAGCTCGTGCATGGCTCCCACCGTTTCGGGGGAGAACAGACGGTTGCCGGAGGGTTCTTCGTCGGGTAGGGAAGGCGGGATGTCAGCCACGTGTTTTTCCACGGCGCGAGCGATGTCCGCGTTGACCAGCGCCAGCCGATCTTCCATGCCCGCGTAGGCGCGAAGCATTGCCTCGCGGCGTGTCTTTTCCTGCCGCACAGCGCTGGGGTCGGCGCGAAGCGCGGTTTCGCCTTCCAGGGCGGCGATCTGCTGATCCTGCTTGCGAAGAGCCAGGCGCTGCGCTTCCAGCTTATCCGTGCGCAGGGCTTTTTCGCCCTGCAGTATGGCCAGAAACGCCGACCCGCCCACTAAAGCAAGCAGCTCATCTAGGCGCGCGCGCAGCCGCGGGTATTCATCCGCCGTGCTTTCCCCGTCCCCAGCCGCCGACGGGGCGGCCTTGCTGCGCAGGGTTTCGGCCTGCGCGTCAACTAGACGGTGGTACACATCGAACAGCTCTCGCCCGCGGCGCTCGATTTCCCTTTCCGGGCGAAGGGTGGGCGGAAGCGTGCGCAGAATCTGCCAGACCCAGTTGGTGTAAAACGCCAGCAGCCGATACAGCGAATCAATCAGCTTTTCCAGCTGCGCGCGCTGCGACGCGCCAAACCGGCGCACGTCGTAAAAATACGCAGTCCAGTAGTTGACCGTGCTCGCGAGGCGGCGGTCGTCCCGCCGGATACAGGCGCGAAGCGTGGGGTAACACTCGCAGAAAAACAGCGCCGACGCCTTCATGAGCCCGCCAAAGGCGTTGTGGTACGTTACGGCTTCGTCGTCAAAGCAATCCCAGGAAACGACGTGGGAATGCCATTGGTAATAATAACAGTCGATATTGTGCGCGTCCGAACCGCGGAAACCCGTACGGAAGAACTTGGCCGCACAGCGCGCGGCCAGCCATTCCAGCAGGTGCGCATCGTTTTCCTGCGTTTGGGAGCCAGTGGAGTATACCCGCGTGGTTACAAACGCATCGCGGGGCAGGCCCAACAGGTAGAGCGCGTCGTATAAGCCGCGGGTATCCTCCTCGCCGGAACGGATCAAGCCTTCCATGCCGTAGTATTGCAGGGCGGTGCGCGCTTTATCCAAAAAGGTGGAGGACTTCACCACGATCTCCAGCGTTTCGTCCACGGCGGCGGGAGGCACGTCGAAATAAGGCAGCATCAGCACCGAGGAGAGAATGAAGCGGTCGGTATAGTCGCTGAAACAGTTGCGAAGGTAGCGGGAAATGCTGGGGATGCCACTGGCACCCGTACCGCCGAACACGCTGCCAGCCAGCATCATCTTAACGGTCTGTCCGTTCTCCAGCTCATTCTGGATGCGGTTGAGCATGGCGATCAGCTCGTCCGGCTGACCCTCGGCGGCCAGGTCGCTCAGGTTTTCCAGTACGTCGGCAAAAAACAGCACGCCCAGATCCGGATGCCCGCGGAAGCCCTCGCTGTATTCCAGCTCCGCCTCGGTTTTGGAAAAAAGGCTTTCGGACAGCAGCCGATCGCGGCGGTGGTTTAGCGTCATATCGGATACGGAGGAAGCGCGCTTGGCCAGGTTCATGTTCCAGCGCTCCACATTGAACACGGTGTGAAAGCCCTTGTGCGGCACATTCGTTGCGGCAAAGGCGGAGCGCACCGCTTCGTAATGCTCGGCGGCCTGCTTGGCGCGCGTGGTGTTGCCGCAGGAAGCGTCCACATCCACGATCAGCGCGTTTACGGCGGGTATCGGCTCCCGCGCGCCGCTTGGGCTTACGGTATACAGCGCGTCCGCCGCGCAGGCGTACACAAGCGCTTCCAGTATTTTATTGCCGGTGCCGCCGATGGCGATGAAATAATAGGACATAGCGCCTCCTGTGGGAAACAAGGTGGGGAGCCAGCGGCTTGCTTTGGTTACAGGCGCCTGAAAAACGCGTGTCTGCCGGAAACGGACGGCGGCGCGGCCAGCCGGAAGCACAGCATCGCGGCCAGAGGGTTGAGCACGAAACCGGTAAAATACAGCAGATAATCCCACAGCCCGCGATCGGCAATCTGCCGGACTCCGCCCAGGTATAAAAGTGCCGCCGCCAGCAGGTTGAGCGCCCAGATGCCCGCCATGGAAATTCGGTAGCTCCGGCGCGCCCTAAGCGCCGCGCGCGCGGCCTGCCCGGGGTGAGAAAAACGGACGCGCCACAGCAGTTGCCACACAAGGCTCAGCGTCCACGCGAGCGCCGTTACCCCGCTTACGATATAGCGCCAGGCCAGATCCCGGGTGTTTAACGCGGCCTGCAGCGTTTGCGCGTCCGCACCCAAGGGGAGGGGCACGGACGCACCCTGCGCGGCTTCGGGCAGCAGGGCGGTGATGGTCTGCGACAGCGCCGGCGCCGTACCGGCCAGTTTATAGGGGTACAGATAGCGAAGCCCAAGGGTTGGCAGCAACAACGCCAGCCCCCAGGCCAGCGCGTAGCACAGCAGCACCTTGAAGCGGTTGTGGTATTTCAGGGACACAACGGCGGTTTTCGGCATGGACGGCCGTCCTTTCTGCGGTTAGGGATACGCGACGAAAACCTCAAACACATAGCGGATGAGCGCGCTTTGGTCACTGGCGGCGGCGCTGCGGAACTGAGTGGCCAGTTCCGCAAGATGCACGGACTTATATACCGGTGGAAAATCCGGCACGCGCAGGCTGTGATAGAGCTTATCGGTATACGGGCCCCAGGCGTGTGTGAACATTTTGGGCAGGCCCTTGGCGTCGCGGTCGTACTGGGTGATGGCGGCGGTGAAGGTTTCCCAATCGTACACTTGCGCGTCGGTCACCGACGTGCTCACGCTCTGGTCGCCATCGATCCACGGTACGGTTTCCCAGGCCACCTGGGCGCCCGTCGCGTCCGCCGAAAGGCGCAGGCGGTAATAGCCGGGTTTCAGCTCCGAGCCGCGCACCGACAGGGTGCAAACCAGCTCGCCGTTTTCCAAGGCGATATTTTTAAGGCTGAAGGCGCTAGTCTGCGCGTCGGTTTCAAACACGTAAAGCTGGTCGCGGTAGGCTACGGACGTTTCCCCGTCGCTTTGCACGGCGGCCAGGTTCTGTGCGGTATTGGGCAGGGTTTTGGTCAGCAGCAGGGTGTTGATCGCCTGTATGCTCGCGTTGCCCAGCGTGCTTACGTCCAGCGTGGTGCCGTCGTCCCCCTGGGCGAGGGGGAAACGCACCGTAAAGGTGCGGTCGGGCTGCGCGCCGCCGCTGCCGGGGGTAAGCGACACCAGCGGCACGCCGGTATCGCCCGTCACAGTTTGCGCGCCGTCGGCCGATTCCGTTGCTTCCGCGGCGAGCGCCGCGCCCTGGGTGTGCTGCGAATAGTACCCTACGCTTGGCCGCGCGATAACCGTGGAATGCCACTCGAACCCGAAGGGCTGCTGGGTCACGGTTTGGCCGTCGGCCGCGTAGGTAAGCTCGCCGTTGTCCGGCCCGCGCTGGCCTTTGAGGGACGTGTCCGCGTCGATGGCCGTGCCAAGCGCCTGAATAAACGCGTCCACCCGCGCGCGGGTGCCGATTACCAGGGTAAGCATATGGCGCGGCATTACGCCCAGTTCCAGAAACGTCTGCTTTTTTTCGTTTAAAATCACGCGGCCCCATATGAGCGGTTCGCTGAAAGTGGCGGTGGAGAAGGAGGACATCTGTCCCATATAATCCAACTGAAAATCCAACACGCCCACGCACAGGCCCTTATCGAACACGCCGCGTTCCGCAAGCAGCTGTGTGTAGTATTCTATAGGTTGGCCCTGCGCGTCCGCACCGACAGTTTTACGTACGGAGGCCGGATCTACGGTGATCACGCTGAGCTTATCCAGGTCCAGGTTTTCCAGCGCGCTTAAAAGTGCGCACTGCTGCCCGTCGCGCCCCGCCTGCAAAACGAAACTCGAATCCCCCGCCGCCACGCCCGCCTTCACCCCGTCCAGCGCGCTGCTCATGGCCTGCGAGAGTGTCGGGTTTTCCAGGTCGCTTGCGTTCAGCAAGGGCAGGCGGTTGACCCACACAGAGGAGCCCAGCGCGTAGAAACTGCCCGTCATATCCTCGCCTGAAAACTGGGAAAACAGGCCCGGCGTGGTGTCGACGTCGCAGGTGTGCAGGTCGCGCCACACGGAAGCGTCGTCCGCGCTAAGGCCGCAGTTGGCCAGGTAATCGGCGGACAGGGTTTCGTTGCCGTAGCGTAGGGTGCGCACGTGCGTTTCACCCGCTGCGGACAGAAAATCCCGCAGCAGGCTTTCGTACCAGCCCGAGGTGTTGCCGTAATGGTATTGGAAGCCGCCTTCGCGGTATTTGCGGCCTTTGTGGGGGTACATACTGTCCGTGTTCGCGTTGATGCCGCCCATGTTCTGCGTGGCGTCCAGCCAGAAATCCACGTTGGAATAGGCTGTGCCCGCGTCCTGGGTTTGCGCAGCGGACGCTTCCGGGTCGTCGTAAGCGGGCAGGGAAAGCAGCGAAAGGTTGGGCCCGGATACGGTTGTTTGCGTGGCAGGCTCCGCGTAAAGCACGCTGTTGAGCGCCGCGCAGGATGAAAGCGCCGCGCAGGCAAGCGCAAGCGCCGCGGCCAGCGCAACGCGCTTGAACGCCGCGCGCGCGCAGGGCTTACCTGTTGCGTTTATACGCGCTGCGCCGGCGAAAAAACGCGTGGCTTTCATGCTCATGCTGACGGCTCCTTTTCATCGAACAAACTAACGAAAGGTATTCGCTTTAGGTGGTGCGTTTTCCTTTTTATCGGCGAAAGAAGGCGGGCGCCAAAAAAGTGAAAAAGGCAGGCGGCGCAAGGGATTGTTCCTTGCGCCGCCTGCCGGTAGGGCAAGGCGGCAGCTTACAGCCCGCGGATGCGCCGGAGTGCCTCGGCGGTTTTTTCATAGGTGTTAAAGGCGGTCAGGCGGAAATAACCCTCGCCGCTGGGGCCGAAGCCCGCGCCCGGCGTGCCCACCACGTGCGCCTCGTCCAGCAGCCGGTCGAAAAAGCGCCAGCTGTCCACGGGGGTTTTCAGCCACACATAAGGCGCGTCAACGCCCCCGAATACCGCATAGCCCGCGGCCGCGAGCTCGCTGCGGATAAGTGCGGCGTTCTTTTTATAATAGGCGACCGTTTCGCCGCACTGCTTCTGACCCTCGGGCGTGAACACCGCCTCCGCGGCACGCTGCACGGGGTAGCTTACGCCGTTGAACTTGGAGCCCATGCGCCGCTTCCACAGGGCGTTAAGCTCCACCTGCTGCCCGCTCGCGCCCAGGCCGGTCACCTCGTGCGGAATCACGGTATAGGCGCAGCGTACGCCGGTGAAGCCCGCGGTTTTGGAGAAAGAGCAGCACTCAATCGCTACTTCGCGCGCGCCTTCCACCTCGTAAATACTGTGGGGCACATCGGAGGAGATAAACGCCTTATACGCCGCGTCGTAAACGATCACCGCGCCGTGCTTGCGGGCGTACTCCACAAACGGTTTCAGCTGCGCCGCGGTAAGGGTGGTGCCGGTAGGGTTGTTGGGATAGCAAAGGTAAATCACATCCGCCGGTTCGGTGGGCGGCGAAGGCACGAAGCCGTTTTCCGCGTTGCAGGGCAGGTAGGTAAGGCGGGTCCAGCGCCCGTCCAGAAAATCGCCCAGCCGCCCAGCCATGGCGTTGCTGTCCACATACACGGGGTATACGGGGTCGGTAACGGCGATGCGCGCGTCCGCGGCAAAAAGCTCCTGGATGGCGGAAGTATCGGTTTTCGCGCCGTCGGAAATAAACACCTCGTCGGCCGCCAGACGGACGCCGCGCGGGGCGTAATCCTTCTCCCGAATGGCGTCGATCAGAAAATCGTAGCCGTAATCAGGGCTGTACCCGTGGAAAGTGGCGGAGGACAGCATTTCGTCGGCGGCTTTTTTCAGCGCTGCAACCACACAGGGCGCGAGGGGCTGGGTTACGTCGCCGATGCCCAGTTTAAGAATGTCCGCTTCGGGGTGAGCCGCGCTATAGGCTTTCACGCGCCGCGCCACTTCGGCGAAAAGGTAGTTGCCGGGCAGTTTTTCAAAGTTCGGGTTGACGTGCAAGGGGTTGGCCTCCTTCGGGCGCCGCCGTCTGGCGGGTGATGGTTTGACCGTGAAGGGTCAGTCGTCCAGCAGCCACACGCCGTCGTACACGAACGTGGCGGGGCCGGTCATATAAACGTGGTTATCTTTTTCGCTCCATTCGACGGTCAGCTTTCCGCCGCGTAAACTTACCTCCGCCTTGCGGTCGATAAAGCCGTTCAAAACGCTGGCGACCATGGAGGCGCACGAACCCGTGCCGCAGGCGAGGGTTTCGCCGCTGCCGCGCTCCCACACACGCATTTCAATGTGGGTACGGTCGGTTACGTGCACAAACTCGATATTGCATTTGTTGGGGAAAGCGGGGTCGCATTCCAGCACAGGGCCTACGGTAGTCACCGGCGCCAGGGCGGGATCGGGCACGAAGGTGACGGCGTGGGGGTTACCCATGCTCACCAGCGTGACGGGCCAAGTTTGCCCAAGCGCGGTAAGCGGAACCATCCGTACCGGATCGCCGCCGAACGTACTGGGGATGCGCTCGCCGTCGGTTACCGGTTCGCCCATGTCCACGCGAACGCTTTCGGTGCGGCCGCGCGGATCCAGCGTGAGCTGCATTTTTTTAAGCTGCCCGCCGGATTCGATGGTGAATTCTGTTTGGCCGATCATTCCCCGGTCGTGGCAATAGGCGGCCACGCAGCGGATGCCGTTGCCGCACATTTCGCCTTCGGAACCGTCGCTGTTGAACATCCGCATCCGAAAATCGGCCTTGTCGCTGGGGAGGATCAGGATGAGGCCGTCGCTGCCGCAACCGAAATGCGGCCGGCTCATCCGCACCGCCAGGGCGGGCAGATCGTCGGGCAATTTTTCTGTAAAAGCGTTGATGTAAAGGTAATCGTTGCCGACTCCGTGCATTTTGGTGAAACGGAACAAAGAATCACCTGCTTTCATCCGCGTTAGTATAGCAAAAAATCGACCATTTGAAAAGCGCCCGCAAAATGCAGGCGCTAAGGTTGTGTAAATTACGATTCTCAGGAAGTGTCGGAGGGCCGAAGCCCTCCGACTGTTATCGTATCGCCCGGCTTAGCCGGGCGGGCGGGGAGTTTGCGGCGCAGCCGTAACAGCACCCGAAACTCAAAAAAGCGGCGTATGCCGTTTTTTTGAAGCGTCAGTACTTATTCCATCAACGCGTAATGCTGGCTGGGCGTCAGGTCGTATACCACGCGGCGCACTTCCGTAAGCTCGGCCATAATGCGTTCGGTCGTGCGTTCCAGCAGATCGTAGGGCAGGCGCGAGGCGCACGCGTCCCCTCCGCAGGGCTGGCAGGCGCGCAGGATAATGGCGTAGCCGTGGCGCTCGTCCGG
>JADGQP010000193.1 GCA_017881705.1 Christensenellaceae bacterium | reverse complement strand
TTACCGTCGCGGAGCGTTTCCCCTGGGGCGGCGTAACCGTGAAACTGTCGGTGGAGGATGGCGTTATCAAAGCCGCGCGTCTTTTTACCGACGCCATGGAGGCCGGTCTGTTCACCATGCTGGAACAGACGCTGACTGGCTGCCCGTACCTGATTTCCGCCATCAACGGTCGGATCCGCCAAAAACTGGAATGGATGCGCGATCCTCTGCTGCTGCAGATGACCAACGACATATCTGTTTTGATTTGCGGGCGTATCCGCGAACTGGATCGTACCACGCCGCACGATGCCGATAAAGGCATGCAGACAGCAGCTAAAAGCACACCCACTTGACCTCTCGTTGGTTTATCTGCGCGAAGTGTCACGTTGACCATGTATAACCGATGCGTCCATGTTACATCCCGGCCTGCGCGAAACGTCACGTTCACCGTACATGGCTAACGCATTCATGTTGCACCTCAGCCTGCGCGAAGCGGCATACTCTCCGTACATGACAGTTACAGCTGTACTACGCTCCCAGCCTATGCGAAGCGGAACGTTTGCCGTGTATGACTATTACATCTGTGCTACACCCCAGTCTGCGTGAAGCGGCACATTCGTCCTGTATGACCGTTTCATCTGTGCTACGCCCCAGCCTGCGCGAAGCGGCACGTTCGTCCTGTATGGCTAACACACCTGTTATATCGTCGTTATATCCACCCACCCTGGAAAGGAGCCTTCCATGTTTGATTTGATTGTGATCGGCGGTGGCCCGGGCGGGTATGCAGCCGCAGAATTTGCAGCAAAAAAAGGAATGTCTGTCGCGTTGTTGGAGCGCGACCGGCTAGGCGGCACGTGCCTGCACCGCGGCTGCGTGCCTACCAAAGCATACCTGTACGCAACGCATACGGCACGCGAAGCCAGAGCGTTCGCGCCGGAAGCCTTGTCCGCTTTTGACCGCGGCGCGATGCTGGCGCACAAAAACGAAATCGTGGAAACCTTGGTGGGCGGCGTGGCGGCAATGTTGAAAGCCGCCGGAGTTGCCGTATACGCGGGCAGCGGTACGCTGCTAAACGCCGAGCCGCCTTTCAGCGTGCGCATAACGGCAGGCAGCGGCGAAACCGAAACGCTCGAGGGGCAGCATGTGCTGCTGGCAACAGGCGGCGCGCCTACGCGTCTGCCTGTGCCCGGCTGTGAAAACCCCGCCGTTTGGACCAGCGACGATCTGCTGGGCGAAGCTGGCGCAGGTGCTTTCCAAAGCCTGTTGATCGTGGGCGGCGGTGTGATCGGCGCGGAAATGGCCAGCATCTACGCCCAGCTCGGCGTAACCGTGACCGTTTTGGAAGCGGAAGCGCGTTGCCTGCCCATGATGGATACGGAGTTGGGACGCAGTGCCGAGGCGCTGCTAAAATCCCTCGGCGTTACCGTGCTGACCGGCGCACGCCTCCAAAACCTTGGCCAAACTCCCGAAGGCTTCACCGCCACGTATGAAAAGAACGGTCAAGCCGCCGAAATCACGACCCAACGAGCATTGCTGGCTACGGGCCGCGCACCGGCGACCGCTGACCTTCTGGGGGGCGACATAGCCCTTTCTATGAACCGGCGCTTTATCGCCGTGACCGAACATTTTCAAACCAGCATAGCGGGTGTGTACGCCATCGGCGATGTAAACGGGCTCAATCCGCTTGCACACGCGGCGCACGCACAGGGTGTCGCCGCCATATGCGATATACTCCATATTCCTTCGCCCATCGACCCGACGCTCGTGCCATCCTGTGTGTATACCTCGCCGGAGATCGCCTCCGTCGGCCTTACCCAGGATGAAGCCAGGGCACAGGGGCGCGATGTGGCGATTGGCAAGGCGTTGACCACACAAAACGCACGCACCTTAATCGAAGGGCTTGGCCGAGGCTTCGTAAAGCTGTTGTTTGACAGGCAGACCCATATTATCCTTGGCGCACAACTGTTTTGCGGGCACGCTACCGACATCGTCGGCGAGCTGGCGCTGGCGATACAAAGCAAGCTGACCGCCGAAGCGATGGCGCTCGCAATGCGCCCACACCCCACCTTCGAGGAAGCTATCAGCGATGCAATCGCGGCGGCAAAATTTTAACAACATAATATGTTATTTTTAAGGGAGGGGTTTGACCCCTCCCTTTCCCTTCCCAAGGAAGGGTTGCGTGGCAACGGCGCGGGGAGCAGGGGACCATACCTGCGGGTATGGTTCCTAGCTCCCGTGCCTTGGGAAAAGGCAGGGGGAGGGGCCAAAGCCCCTCCCCCAAAGCAGGCGTTTCACCGCCACCCTTATTCCAGCTCAAACGCCCCCGTGTACAGCTGATAGTACTTGCCTTTCTGCGCCAGCAAATCGGCATGATTGCCACGCTCGATTATGTGCCCGTGTTCCAGCACCATAATCACATCCGCGTTGCGTACGGTGGACAGGCGATGGGCAATCACAAACACCGTGCGCCCCTGCATCAGCGCGTCCATTCCTTTTTGTACGATCGCCTCGGTACGGGTATCAATGGAGCTGGTAGCCTCGTCCAGAATCATCACGGGCGGGTCGGCCACAGCCGCGCGCGCGATGGAGATCAGCTGCCGCTGCCCTTGGCTCAGGCCCGAGCCGTCGCCGGTCAACACGGTTTGATACCCCTCGGGCAGCATACGGATGAAAGTATCGGCATTAGCGCGCTTGCCGGCCTCCATGCATTCCTCGTCCGTCGCGTCCAGCTTACCGTAGCGGATGTTTTCCATTACGGTGCCGGTAAACAGGTTCGTATCCTGCAGCACCATGCCCAGGCTGCGGCGCAGATCATCCTTTTTGATTTTCTGGATGTTGATGCCATCATAGCGTATCTTGCCCTGCGAAATATCGTAAAAACGGTTGAGCAGGTTGGTTATGGTGGTTTTGCCTGCGCCTGTGGAACCGACGAACGCCACTTTCTGCCCGGGTTTGGCGTACAGGCTCACATCGAACAACACGGGTTTTTCAGGCTCGTAGCCGAAATTCACGTTTTCCAGCAGCACGTCGCCTTCCTGCCTTTGGTAGGTTACGCTGCCGTCGCTGTGCGGGTGCTTCCAGGCCCAGATGCCCGTGCGTTCTTTCGCATCGGTAATATCGCCGTTTTCGCCGATGCACGCGTTTACCAGTTTCACATATCCGTCATCCGATTACACCGGTTCATCCATCAGGCGGAAAATGCGGCTCGCGCCGGCCAGCGCCATAATAATGGAGTTGATCTGCTGACTCACCTGGGTGATCGGCATGGTAAAGTTGCGGCTCAGCTGTAAAAACGCGACGATGCCGCCCAGCGTAAGCCCGCCTACGCCGCCGATAGCAAGCGCTCCGCCAAGTACGGCAATCAGCACATACTGCATATTGCCCAGATTGCCCATGATGGGCATAAGAATATTGGCGAACATATTCGCTTTAGCGGCGCAATCATACAGCTCGTCATTGCGCTGGTCGAAACCGGTCTGCGATTGCGCCTCGTGGTTAAATACCTTCACAACCTTCTGGCCGTTGATCATTTCTTCGGTATAGCCGTTCAGATCGCCCAACGTTTTCTGCTGTTTCACAAAATACTGGCCGCTCAGCCCGCTGATTTTACCCGCCAACAGCATCATCAGCGCCACCCAACCCACCACAAAGGCCGTTAAAATCAGGTTGGTTGCCAGCATCGCGGCCAGAACCGTAACTACCGTTACAAACGTAGAAAGCGTTTGTGGTATGCTCTGGCTGATCATCTGGCGCAAAGTGTCGGTATCGTTGGTATAATGGCTCATCACATCGCCGAAGGCATTCGTGTCGAAATAGCGAATGGGCAGGAGCTGCATGTGCGAGAACATCTCGTCCCGAATGTTCTTGAGCGTTTTTTGCGCCACGGCAACCATCAGGTAATTGTACAGGAAGGTCGCCGCCACGCCAAACAGATAGATCACAGCCATTTGAAGCACTACACGCAGCAGGCCGTCGAAAACAGGGTTGGCCATAAGCAGCAGCGGAGCGATGTAATTATCAATCAGGTTTTTTAGGAACAGTGCGCTCATCACACTGGATAAGGCGCTGATGAGAATACAGAAAATCACTACCGCCAAGCGTACTTTAAAGGGTTTCAGGTATGTAAGCAGGCGCTTGCCCACGCCTTTGTCCGGTTTTTGCTTTACGCCGCCTATGCCGCGCGGCCCACGCATCGGCCCACCCATCATACGGCATCGCCTCCCTTCGTTTGGGATTCATAAACTTCGCGGTAGATTCCGCTGGTTTTCAGCAGTTCATCGTGCTTACCGCAGGCGGCTATGCGCCCGCCGTCCAGCACAACGATCATATCCGCATCCTGCACGGAAGCGACGCGCTGGGCAATAATCAGTTTGGTTGTGTGCGGAATTTCCGCACGGAAAGCGTTGCGTATCTTAGCGTCGGTCGCGGTGTCCACGGCGCTGGTGGAATCGTCCAGAATCAATATCTTCGGTTTTTTAAGCAGCGCGCGCGCAATGCAAAGGCGCTGTTTTTGCCCGCCGGACACGTTTGCGCCACCTTGCTCAATTTGTGTATCGTAACCCTGCGGAAACTGAGCGATAAACTCGTCGGCCTGGGCCAGCTTGCAGGCGTGCACCAGTTCTTCGTCGGTCGCCTGTTCGTTGCCCCAGCGCAGGTTTTCTTTAATCGTACCGGCGAACAGTTCGTTTTTCTGCAACACCATCGCTACCGCGTCGCGCAGCACCGTAAGGTCGTAACGGCGCACGTCCACCCCGCCTACCTCCACGCCGCCAAGCGTAACATCGTACAAGCGCGGTATCAGCTGCACCAGCGAGGATTTTCCGCTGCCGGTTTCCCCAAGAATGCCCACCACCGAGCCGGATGGGATGTTCACGTTTATATCGCTCAGGCACAGATGGTCGGGATCCTTGCTGTAGCTGAAACCTACGTTGCGAAACGCCAGAGAACCGTCCTTTACGTTCATTACCGGTTCAGCCACGTCGGCAATGTCGGTTTGCTCGTTGAGCACTTCCATAATACGTTCCGCCGATGCGCGGGAGATGGTGATCATCACAAACACCATCGAAAGCATCATCAGGCTCATCAGGATCTGCGAAGCGTAGCTAATCAGGCTCATCAGTTCGCCCGTCGTCATATTGCCGCCGACAATCAGCTTGGCGCCAAACCAGGATACCAGGAGGATGCAGGCGTACATGGTCGCTTGCATTAGTGGGGTGTTAAGCGCGAGAATCTGCTCGGCATGGCTGAAATCCTTATATATACTAGTCGATATCTTGCCAAATTTTTCTTCCTCATAATCTTCACGCACGAAGCTCTTAACCACACGGATACCACGCAGGTTTTCCTGCACAATCTTGTTGAGTTTGTCGTACGTGCGAAAAACGCGTTCGAATATGGGATGTACATGGGAGATCACCAGGTAGAGGCCGCCTCCCAGCACAGGCACGGTGCCTAAAAAGATCCACGCCAGTTTTGGGTTCACGTGAAACGACATGATTAAAGAAAAAATAATCATCAGCGGCGAGCGCACCGCGATGCGGATAATCACC
>JADGQP010000017.1 GCA_017881705.1 Christensenellaceae bacterium | reverse complement strand
TTTGCGCTTGTTTTCGCAAAAAAGTGCGTCATTATGATTTTAATAATTATTTCTCGGGTTTCTTGCATACTGATTTGCATACTACGATCGTGCCGAACTTGTAATTATGTGCTGAATATGCCATACTTTGAGCATAAGAAAAGCCCGTAAAACGCTTGTTACACGGGCTTTTCATTGGCGCGCCTACCGCGATTCGAACGCGGGGCCTTCCGCTTAGGAGGCGGACGCTCTATCCTGCTGAGCTATAAGCGCATGGGGCGCAAATCATTGTACCGCGAGCGTTTTTGATTGTCAAGGAAGGCGGGCTTTCGCGCACCGTCAGACGCGAACCGCTGCCGTATCATACGCATAATCCTCAGGCCACAACAAAGAAATAACCGGCACAACTTCGAAAGCGCGCGCGGTTGGCGGAACCCCGTCGGCTGCGCACGCTTTCGCGGTTAAATAGCGACTACAGCGGCGCTTTTGCCAGCTTCTCCCCCAGTGCCCTGGCTTTGGCCAGCGCCTCGTTGCCCGCGATGTCGCCCTTATTATCCACGTCGGTCACGGTCACTTCGCCAACATGCTTCCAGTTCAGGTAGTTTTCGATGGCGGTGAAGGTCGCCTTAAGCGGATCGAACGCTTTTTGCGTATCATCCGCGCATACGGACAGCAGCGCCGTGTATTTGATCGGCAGTTTTCCGCGTATGGGGTTATGCAGGCGGTCGATCGCCGCTTTGAGCTGCGCGCTCATCGTGTAAAAATATATAGGCGTGGCGAACACCAGCGCGTCGGTGCGCAACAGTGCCTCGTACACCTCGGGCATATCGTCCGTAATCGCGCAGCGGTCGTGGGTCTGGCAGTAATCGCAGTTGACGCACGGGGAAATCTTTTTACCGCGCAGCGTCACTTTGGTCACTTGTGCGCCCGCCGCTTCAGCGCCGGCAATCAGCGCGTCGCAGAGCGTTTCGGTGTTGCCGCCTTTGCGCGGGCTGCCGACCAAAACGGTGATTCTCATAAGCCGCATCCTCCTTTTTCAAGCGAACAGGGGGCCGTCCGGCTCGACGGGACGGCATCTCTGGTATTGTCCTGCGCCTTCTTGCCCAACAAACGTCCCGTTATGGTAAACCGGCGCGCCCCGCAGATAAACGGCGGTCACGCGGCCATGCAGCGCCGTGTTTTCCCAAATGGTATGGTCCAGGTTCCCGTGCAGGTCGCGCGCGCGCACTACGCCGTCCGTTCGGGGGTCGAACACCGCGATGTCCGCATCCAGCCCAGGGCGAAGCGCGCCCTTGCGGTCGGAAAGGCCAAACAGCTTGGCCGGATTGCCCGCGCACACGGATACCACACGCTCAAAGGGAATGCGCCCCAGGTTGGCCTGCGTAAGCATGTAAGGGTACAGGGTTTCCACGCCGTCGCACCCGTTGGGGATCGTGGTAAAATCCCCCGCGCGGCCGTCCGGCAGGCGAATGCCGTAATCCTTCTGCTTTTGCGTAAAGGGGCAATGGTCGGTGGCAACAGTGGAAATATCGCCGCGCAGCAATGCCGCCCACAGCGCCGTTTGGGATTCAAGTCCCTTGATGGCGGGGGAGCATACATAATCCTGCGCGCGCGGGCCGCGGTATACCTCGCAGGTGAAATTCAGGTACTGGGGGCAGGTTTCGGCAAACACCGGCAAGCCCTCGTCCCGCGCCTGCGTAACAGCCAGCGCGCTGTCCCTGTCGGTCAGGTGGACGATATACAGAGGCGCATTAGCCGCCTTCGCCAGCGCGATTACGCTGCGCGTGGCCGCCGCCGATACTTCCTCGTTGCGACTCTCGTAATGGTACCATGGGTCGGTCTTGCCCTGAGCCAGGTATTCCTTGACCCGCGCGGCGAGCATCCCGCGGTTTTCGGCGTGCACGGTCACCAGCGCCCCGACCTTTGCGGTTTCCTTCAGCAGGCCGTACAGCACCTCGTCGGAAAGGCCGAAATCGTACACCATATAGGCTTTGAAGCTGCTTACGCCGGCCGAAACCGCGTCCTTCACCGAAGAAAGCAATTCGGGCGTGCTCAGGTCGCTCACCCCGATATGGAAGGCAAAATCCACCGCCGCCTTCTTCGCCGCCATGGGAACGCGCTTTTCAAGCGTTTGGGTAAGGGGTTCGCCTTTCTCCTGCAACAAATAGTCGATCACCGTGGTGGTGCCGCCGCAAGCTGCCGCGCGCGTGCCGGTGAAATAATCGTCGCTGGTGGCAATGCCGGAACATACACACTCCAGGTGGGTGTGCGCATCAATTGCTCCGGGCAGCAGCAACAGCCCGCTTACATCCTTCACGTCGGCGCCGTCGCTGGGCAGCCCACTGCCGATAGCCGCGATCTTTTCGCCGTCCGTGAGCAGGTCGGTTTTGTACATTCCTTCAGCGGTCACAACCGTACCGCCGCGAAACAGCGTTTTCATCGCAAATCCTCCTTCGTACGGCTCGCGCCTTACGCGTGAACCCGTAGCGTCAGCTCCCATCATACACGCCAGTCAAAGCCTTTGATAAACGCCTCGTCGGCCGGACAAAACGCATACTCGCCCAACTCATCCGGCCGCACCCACAGCGTGTCGGTATGGGCGTTAAGCATAAGCGGCGTTTCCGCGTCCGCCCGAGCCGCGACAAACGCGAAATGGATGGGTCGGCCATCGGTCGTATAATCCATTTCCATAAGCACCCGCAAGTCGCAAAGCGGCAGGCCCAGCTCTTCCATCAGTTCGCGCTCGGCACATTCCTCGTAGGTTTCTCCTGCCTCGCGCTTGCCGCCGGGAAATTCCCACAGGCCTTCCAGCTGCGCCCACTCGCCTCGCGCGTCCACCCTGCGGCGGGCGATGAGTACCCGTCCGCGCGCGTCGCGGATCACTGCGGCCGATACCTCAATCATCCTTGTCACCTCAGAAATTACGGCTCATGTCATACCGATCGAAAAACGCCCTGCGGAAATCCCCAAAGCGATCCTCGGCAATAGCCTGCCGAATGTCCTCCATCAATTTAAGAAGAAAGCGCAGGTTATGGATGCTCGCCAGCCGCGCGCCGGTGATCTCGCCCGCTTTGAACAGGTGCCGTACGTACGCGCGGGAAAAATTACGGCAGGCGTAGCAATCGCAGTCTTCCTCGATGGGCTTGAAATCGTGCGCATACATGGCGTTCTTAATCACCAGCCGCCCGTTGCGGGTGAAGCAGGTACCGTTGCGCGCAATGCGTGTAGCCAGAACGCAATCAAACATATCCACGCCGCGCAGCACGCCTTCCACCAGGCAATCCGGCGAGCCCACGCCCATGAGATAGCGGGGTTTGGCCGCGGGCATGTGCGGCATTAACGCTTCCAGCATCCCGTACATGGTGGGCTTGGGTTCGCCCACGCTCAGCCCACCGATGCCATAGCCGACAAAATCCATATCACTTAGCACCTTGGCGCTTTCAATGCGCAGGTCTTCAAAAAACGCGCCTTGCACAATGCCGAACAGCGCCTGAGTGTCGGCGTTGTTCTGCGCCTCGCAGCGGGCTTTGCAGCGCGCTGCCCAGCGGTGCGTGCGCAGCATTGCGGCTTCGGCGGTTTCGTGGTCGCACGGGTAGGCGGTGCACACGTCGAACGCCATTCGGATGTCGCTGCCCAGCGCGCGCTGGATATCCATGCTCACCTCCGGTGAGATGAATTGCCGGCTTCCGTCCAGGTGGCTTTGGAAGGTTACGCCTTCCTCCTTGATCTTCCGGATGCCCGCCAGCGAAAATACCTGAAAACCGCCGCTGTCCGTTAAAATCGGGCGCGGCCAAGCCATGAAGGTATGCAGCCCGCCCGCCTCGCGGATCAGCTCCTCCCCCGGGCGCAAGTGCAGATGGTAAGTATTGCTTAGAATGATTTCCGCACCGATTTCTATCAGTTCCCGCGGGGTCATGGCTTTCACTGTCGCCGCCGTGCCTACCGGCATATACTGTGGCGTGTGGATATCCCCGCGCGGCGTGTGCAGCACGCCCAGACGCGCGCCAGTCTGCGCGCAGGTTTTGGTGACTTCAAACGAAAAGTTTGCCATGAAAATCCCCTTTCAGGGTTTTTTACATTTTATTCTCCTCATAGGAGAAAATAGGAGGGTGTACGAGGTAGGCAGGGGCTTTCCGCTCGCCCCTGCGCCCTTCGGCGTCGCTTCGGAAGTGGCGAGTCGGCGGGTATCGCTCTTCGGAGTACAGGATAGTCGTCCGGGACTGCCTACGGCAGCCCGACCGACAAGCCTGTCCATCCTTCGAGCGACATCCGCCTCCCCGCCTGTGTATTGTGAAGCGACGGGGAGAAATGATTGCGACGGGAGAAAGAACGAATAAAACAGGTGAAAAGACGATTGCGTCGGGAAAAGACGAATGTGAAGAGAGAAAGGACAATTGCGAGGGGAGGAAGAGTAATTGCGAAAGAAAAAGGGCGATTGCAACGGGGAAAAAAACACTAAAAAAGAAAAATCCGTGGTAAAACATCAGGGTTGACCATTAACGACTCCCCGTTGGGTCAGGAACGCGTCGATCTGCGCCGAAAAAGGCTCGAACGCCTTACCGTGCGGGCGGCTCACAAAGATCATCGGCTCCTTTTTAATGGGGTGCGTAAACGTCAGCACCGCGCCCCACAGCGCGATGGGCTCGCCGGGTTCACCACTTCCATAGCGCAGGTCTTGCACGACGGGATGGCCGTAACCAGCCAGTTGAACGCGAATCTGGTGCTTACGACCCGTTTCCAGGCAAATGTGCAAAAGCGCACGGTCGGTTTGCGCATCGGCGGCCAGCCGATGCCAGGAGAGGGTCGCCTGCTGGGCGTTAGGTACAGCGTCGGGCGTGTGATAAACATTACCATTAGTATCGGGCACGCGGGTAACGCTGCCCGTGGCGTCATCCTTCACAAGCCAGTCCGTAAGCGTACCCGTTTCCGACAGGTTTGCGCCGCATACAACAGCCAGGTATTCCCGCTGCATCGCGTGCGCGCGCAGCTGCTCGCTCAGCCGCGCCGCGGCCTTGCCGGTTTTCGCCAGCGCCACCAGCCCGCCCACGGGGCGATCCAGCCGGTGCACGCAGCCCAGGTACGCATCGCCCGGCTTATGGTACCTTTCCACCAGGTAGCGCTTCATTACATCCAGCAGGCACTCGTCGCCTGTCTGATCCCCCTGGGTAAGCAGGTTAGGCGGTTTTTCGACAATCAACAGGTGATTGTCCTCGTACACGATGTTACACATCGGGCGTCCACCGCGCCGTAGCGCCGCAGGGCAGCACCCCGCCGGACGTTACAGGCAGCGCCAGTTCCTCCGCCACGGTCACGCCGCGCCCGTGCAGACAGCGCCGCACAACGTTACCCAGCGCGCCTGCCGAAAAACCGGTGGTGTACCCATTGACCACAAAAAATACCGGCTGCTCCGAAAGCGCCTGCGCGCATAATTCCGTTAAATCGTACAGTTCGTCTTCCAGCTTCCATACTTCTCCGCTGGGGCCGCGGCCATAGCTGGGCGGATCCATCAGGATACCGTCGTAATGGTTGCCGCGCCGAAGCTCGCGCTGCACGAAGGTTTTAGCGTCCTCCACGATCAAACGCGTTCGCTCCTCAGGGATGCCGGAAAGGTCGCGGTTTTCCCTGGCCCACGTTACCATGCCCTTGGCGGCATCCACATGCGTTACATGCGCGCCCTGCGCGGCGCACGCAAGTGTTGCCCCTCCGGTATAGGCAAAAAGGTTGAGCACGTTCACGCTGCGTCCCCGCGCCGAGGCCTCGGCGATGCGTCCGCGCATAAACGCCCAGTTAGCCGCCTGCTCGGGAAACAGGCCCGTGTGCTTAAAGCCCGTGGGCCGTACGTAAAACTGGAGGTCGCCCAGCGTCATCACCCAGCGCGCGGGTAACTGCCGCGCAAACGTCCAGCTGCCGCCGCCTGTTTCGCTGCGGGTATAACAGGCATCCGCCTTTTCCCATAGCGCGGGTTTTGCCTTGGGCCAGATTACCTGCGGATCGGGGCGGCGGAGTACGACGTCCTTCCAGCGCTCCAGCTTTTCGCCGTCGCCGGTATCCAGCACCTCGTAATCGCGCCATTGATCGCAAAGAAACATAATGGCTCCTT
>JADGQP010000192.1 GCA_017881705.1 Christensenellaceae bacterium | reverse complement strand
TGGAACAGTACCGCCACGCGACCTTTGAACCCGAAGCGTATTATCTGGAGGGGTTGAAACGCGATAACGGCGACATCCGCTGCAACACCGGGTATGGCATGCTATTGATGCGCCGTGGGTTGTTTGAGCAGAGCGAAGGCTGTTTCCGCGCCGCAATCAAGCGTGCGACGTGGAAAAATCCAAATCCATACGACAGCGAGCCGTACCTTGGCCTGGGGCTTGCGCTCTATTACCAGAACCGGTTTGAGGAGGCTTTCAACGCTTTCTATAAAGCCACGTGGAGCGCAGCCCAGCAGGAAAGTGCCTTCTACTACCTGTCGGCCATAGCTGCCGCAGGCGGGAGGGTTGCCGAAGCGCTGGACTTTACAGACAGGGCATTGGTGCGCAACGCACACAACCTCAAAGCGCGCGGCCTGCGCGCCGTGCTGCTTCGCAAGCTCGGGCGCACGGAGGATGCCACTGCTTACTGCCGGGAAACGCTGGCTATCGACCCGTTCGCCAACCTCTGTGCGCTGGAGTTGAACGTGGCCGAGGGTACGCGCTCCATGTGCGGAAAACCCGCCAGACACATCGAGGCCGCGATCGACTATCTGCAAGCCGGCTGCTTCGACGAAGCCTTGCGAACGCTCCATGCGCTGAAGGCTCCCGACCCGATGCTGCGCTATTACGAAGCCTATGCGCTGGGGCTGAAGGGTGAAACGCCGGATGCAATCCTTGTTGCCGCGGCTGGGAGCGACCCTCGCTACTGTTTCCCCAACCGACTGGAGGACATCGCGGTGCTCCGCTTCGCGCTGGAGCGCAACCCGGAGGACGGGCACGCAGCTTATTATCTGGGCAACCTGTATTACGACCGTAAGCGTTACGACGAGGCGGGCGCGCTGTGGGAACGCGCCGCAAAGCGGTTGCCCCTGTACCCGACCGTGCGGCGCAACCTGGCGCTTTACTACTACAACAAGGCACACATGCCGCAAAAGGCGTTGGAATCGATAGAGGAGGCATTTCGGCTTAATCCGGATGACGCGCGGGTGCTGTTGGAAGCGGATCAGCTTCGTAAGAAGCTGGGCAGCAAACCGGCGGAGCGGCTGGCATTGCTGGAAGCGTATCTGGCTGCGGTGCTTCGGCGTGACGACCTGACGACCGAATACGTAACCCTCCTCAACCTGACAGGGCAATATAAAAAGGCGCTGGAACTGACCCTTTCACGCCGTTTCCATCCTTGGGAAGGCGGCGAGGGGAAGATTACCGCGCAGTATGCCCTTAGTTTGAAACAGCTGGCGCGTAAGGCGCTGTCGGAAGGCCGACCCGCCGAGGCGCAGGAGCTGTTGACTCGGGCGCTCACCTTTCCGCATAACCTAGGGGAGGGGAAGCTGGAGGGCGCAAAGGATAACGATATCCACTACCTGCTGGGTGTGGCCGCCCGTGCGCAGGGAGATGAAAAAACCGCGCTGGCCTGCTTTGAGCGTGCAGCCATAGGCGACGAGGAGCCCGCGGGCATGATGTTTTACAATGACCAGCCCGCCGATATGATCCTCTACCAAGGGCTCGCCCTGCGCGCCCTCGGGCTGGAGGCAAAAGCGTGCGCACGTTTCCACAAACTTGTGGATTACGGTGAGCGGAACCTGTTTATCGAGGTGAAGATTGATTATTTCGCCGTGAGCCTACCGGATATGCAGCTGTTTGACGAGGACTTGAACGCGCGCAACCGGGCGCATTGTGAGTACCTGATCGCCCTTGGCAGTTACGGCTTGGGCGACCGAAAGCGCGCGTTGGAAGCCTGCGCACTAACGCTGTCGATGGACGCGGCGCACCTTGGAGCCACAATCCACAAACCGATTTTCGAGCGTGAACAGGCCGATTATTAAGAACGGCCGTGGTACGGAAGCCTGACCCCCGATATCTGCGTTGTCCAGGCTGGCTCGGTATCGTGATGCGGAAACGCCGCGGAACGGATGAGCCTAAATGGACTAAGCAGCTAACGATTCTGCCGCGGGCAGACCATGTGCCCCGAAACGCAATACTCCTTTTCCGAATACAATCTCCCTTTGCGAACGGCAGCAAACAAAATAACCCATACGACAAAAAAACGGGATGGTCGCTGCGTACCGATGTACCGCAGCAATCCCCGTTCTTTCTATATGCCCACATTCTCCGCGTTCAATCTTTTACCGTAAGGTTTTATTTTATATGCTGATACAGGTAAATATCAATCATCCCTAGGGCTGGTCTGCCCGCCGATCTAATATACTAAAAGTGTATTACCTTTTCAAGCGCGGCACATACGTTTTCAACGGCACGTTCGATAGCCGGCGAAAGGGGGCCGTCGAACTCGAGTGTCTGGTACTGAATACCCAACAGCGTTACCGCCGCGCCTGTTTCCTGTATTAGATAATCGGTCATCAGTTTCAGGGGCAGCATATGAGACAAAAAAGTGGGACCGCCAACCAGCGCGGGGTCTATCTGTGCGCACTCGCCTGGGGAAAGGCCCAGATCCGCCGCGTCTATCATTAACAGATGGGTCGGATGAAAGCGTTTGATGCAGCCGCACAGATTTTCCGGCGCGGTTTCGCCCGCGAACAGGCTAACCTCGGGCGGCAGGGGGGAAAGCCGTTCCTCTAGGCGCCGCACAACCTCCATGCCAGCCGCATCGTCCGAACGCAGCACCGAGCCCACGCCCAAAACGGCCAAGCGCGTGTAGCCCTTTAGGCGCCGAGAAAGGAAACGATAAACGTCTTTCAAGTTTAAATAGCCTTCCTCAGCGATTCTTTATCCGTGCTGGCCAGTTCAAAATTCTCGGTATTCTCCAACGCCTTCTTGGGGCAGGTATCCACGCATTGGCCGCAGAAAATGCAGCGATCCATGCGCACGTAAGCCTGAAACACTTTTTCGGTTTCGGATACGCGCTCGATCTCTATGGCGGCGCTGGGGCAAACCCGCATACAGAGCTTACACCCGATGCATAGGGCCTGGTCAAATTTCAACGCTCCGCGAAAGTGTTCCTCCACGTGCGCCTTCTGGGCGGGGTACAGGATGGTGTCCGGCTTTTTTACCAGCATCCGCAGCATCAACGGTATCATCTTGCCCGTACCCTTCATGATAAAATCACTCCCTTGGCGATAATATCAATCACGATTTGGAGCAGTGAAACCGGCGCGAGTATCTTCCAGCAGAACGTAACCATCTGGTCGATACGGAAACGGGCGAATGCGGTTTTAATCACCGCCAGTATAAATACCACCACCAGCACCTTTATAAGAAACACAAGCAGACCCAGCACGGGGTTGGCGGGCAGGAGCGCGGGAAAGAAGATGGCGGAAATCAACGCGGCCAGCGCCACCATTTCGCTGTCCACAGCCATGCGGAACAACCCCAGATAGCGGCCGCTGTATTCCGTAAACGTACCGCCGACAATCTCTGTTTCCGCATCGGGTATATCAAACGGTGCGCGTTCCAGCTTGCCCTGCGCGGCTATGATGGCCACGCACAAGCCAGGCAGGTTCAGCAGCGATAACAGCGGGTTCTGGTGGTAAAACGCCGTGATGGCGCTGATCGACCAACTGCCGGCCAGCAGCGCCGGGCCCAGCAGCGCCATATACAGCGGAACCTCATAGGCAAACAGCTGCGTCATCGCGCGGATGGAGCCGATTTCCGCGTACAGCGACGATGAAAACCAGCCAGCCAGGAAAAACGTGAGGGTAGGCACAGTTAGAAAATACAACACGACCAGCAGGTCGCAATCGAAGGGATAAAGCGAGCGCTGACCCCAAATAGGAATGTACAGGAAAGCCGACGCGGTCGCGGCGAGCGCGAAGATCGGGATGGATTTAAATATGCTGGGGTTGGCTTCCGTGGGAATCACAGTTTCCTTGGACATCAGCTTGATAAAATCCGCAATCGGCTGGTACCACGGAGGCCCTACGCGGTTTTGCATCCTGGCGCACAGCTTGCGGTCGACATACTCAAACGCAAGCGCCAGGGTGCTTAAAAACAAGAACCCCGGGAAGATCAGGATATTGATGAGGGAAAGGGCCATGAGATCAATCCTTCCATGCGGCTTTGGTTTGCGATAGGTCTACGCCCCGTTTTTTATACCAATCGATGCTGTATTGCCTGAGGCCCGCCCAGTCGTAACGATCCTCGCGGCCGCTGCGGCTGTCCTGTACGCGGATCATGCGGTCGGTGCAGGAAAAACACGGGTCGATGGCGGCAATCACGATGGGCACGTCGGCCAGGTAACCGCCCTCGATCATGTTGGTGATGGACGCGAGATTGGCAAGCGTGGGCGCGCGCACCTTCACACGTTCGGGTCGATCGGTGCCGTTGGAACGAACATAGTGGATATCCTCCCCGCGCGGAGCCTCGTAACGGGAAAAGGCCTCGCCGGTGGGGATTTTGGCAGGCACCTTCACGGCGATGGGGCCGTCCGGCATGTTGCGAACCACCTGGCGGCAGATCTTGTAGCTTTCCATAATCTCGAACACGCGCACGACGGTGCGGCCCAATACATCCGCGTGATCGTCGGTAATTACGTTAAAATCCAGCTCGGAATACGCATCGTACGGATCGTCCTTGCGCATATCGCGTCGCACGCCGGAAGCACGCAGCACGGGGCCCACCGCGCCCAGACGCAGAGCGTCCTCGCGGGGGAGTTTACCCACACCGGCCAAGCGCCCGATGATGGATTGCTCCTCGGTGCACACCTTGATGTAGTAGCTGGTGCGCGCCTCCAGAATGTCCAAAGCCTTGAGCACTTCCTCAGTCTGCGTGGAGTCAATATCGCGGCGTACGCCGCCGATGGTATTCATGCCATAATTCACGCGATTGCCCGTAAGCCGCTCCAGCAGATCCATCACAAGTTCACGATCTCTCCAAACGAACATGAACAGCGTTTGAAAGCCAATTTCGTGCCCCGCTATGCCTAGCCACAAAAGATGACTGTGCACGCGCTCCAGTTCGCCGATCAGCGTGCGTAGGTAGGCGGCACGCTTGGGTATCTCGATGCCGGCGATGGCTTCCACTGCCTGCACGTAACTGGAGGAATGCGAGTGCGAACAGATGCCGCAAATGCGCTCCAGCAGGTAAATATCCTGGATATAGGTACGGCTTTCGCACGCCTTTTCCATGCCGCGGTGGTTATAGCCCAGCGCCACGGTCGCGGCAGCGATACGCTCACCATCCAGTAAAAGGCTAAAACTTTCAGGCTCCTCCAGCGCCGGATGCTGAGGCCCCAAAGGGATCATCATCTTTGCCATGTGTGAACCTCCTTACGGGTTGGGAAGCGGTGGGGTTTCCGCGTTCGGCTTCCAGTCCTTGCGCAGAGGGTATTGCCCCTTGGGCCAGTTGTCCGGCAGGGGATACTGCCGGTCGTCGGGCAGACCTTCCACTTCAACGCCCAACAAACCTTCCAGCTCCAGTTCATAAAAGATCGCGCCGTTGTAAATGGGCACTACGGAAGGTACCACGCCGCCGTCCCGGGGCGTTTTCACCTTCAGGGTCAGCACAATGCCGTCGTCTCTGGAAATATGGTAGAGAAACTCAAACATTTCGCCGTTATCCAGCCCCGTAATGGTGCATAGTTGGGTGAAGCTGAGTTCATCGTTGCAATAACGCAAAATATCCATCAGGGAAGTAAGCGGCACGCTCCAAAAAATGCGGCGTTCGTTGGCGATGTTCGCCCCGCCCACAAGCGCCGGAAAACGCTCCTCCAGGCGGGCGACGATAGCGTTTGCCTGTTCCATCACGGTTTCCTCCTTTTACTCAATGCTCTTGAGCAGTTTCACAACACCGTCGATGACAGCCTCGGGTTTCACGGGGCATCCGGGTACGTATGCATTTACGGGAATGGCTGTATCCACGCCGCCTTCCACGCAGTAGCAGCCGTTAAACACACCGGCGGAACAGGCGCAGGTACCCACCGCAATCACGAACTTCGGCTCGGCCATCTGCTCGTATATCGTGATCAGGCGTTCGCGCTGCTGCATGGTTACGGGACCGGAACAGACCAACACGTCGGCATGGCGCGGCGAGCCCTTCAGTTGGATTCCAAAGCGTTCCACGTCGTACTTGGGCGTCAGCGCCGCCAAGATTTCGATATCGCAGGCGTTGCACGCGCCGGAGTTAAAATGAATAATCCAGGGCGATTTTAACCGCGCCCAATGAATCGCTTTATCAAACAGCACGTTTTCACCTCCTGAAAAGCATAAACAGCGCCAATATCGTTACCGTCAGGTACAAGCCGGACATAAGCGATATACCCGCCGGATCGGTGGCTACCACCAGCACCACAACGTGCATGATCGTAAAGAAAAACGCAAACGGGAAAAATTGAGAATAATCCGGCTGCGCGTGGTTTATCAGCATATCTTCGCCGCACGCGTAGGATTTCATTTTGCCCGGCGAATCCTTGCCGTGGGCGGACAGCCGCCTGGAAAAGAGCGATATCAGGGAGCACAGCCCAAGGAAGAAAAGAAAGGCGACCGGCGGCGAAAGCAAGATCGTGGACATATATACCTCCGATGAATGCTAAGTTGGCGAATTGGTTATTCTTTAGGGGTCGGGATGTCGTGGGTGAGGATATCACCGCTTTCGCGGTACAATCCAAGCACGATACCCGTGGCGATGGCGAGCAGTATAACCTCGATTACAATGATGGTGATCACGTACGCTTCGGCCTGCGCCATCTGCCCTGTGGCATAACCGACCGCGATCAACATCAGGGTAACGCCCTTCGTAAGAACTTCAATGGATACCAGCACGCGAATCAGGTTGGTGGTCACCAGCAGGCTATAGATGCCTATTGCAAACAACAGTATAACGCCAATCAGGAATAAAGCGAACAGAAGGCTCATTTGCCGTCGGCCTCCTTTTCCTTAAAGAACACAATCACGCCGTACACGCCGGTAAGGATGAGGATAATCTGCCCAATCAGATCCACCTGCCGGCTGCCCCACAGCGCCGCCTGCACACCGGAACCGCTGCCTCCGGAAGGTATGGGAGATACGCCGGTGATGTGCGGGCTAAGCACTAAAAACACCACCACAGCTAATGCCACAAGCAATGCGGGCAACAGCAGGAAGCGACGATTGCGTGCTTTTTGGCGCTGCTCATGTTCCTTGCGCGTATAGATGCGGCTCATGCTGCAAGCGCTGATAAACACCACCGTAATCATGCCTGCGCATACAGAAAGTTCAAATACGGCGGCAAGCGGCGCGCCCATCAGGAACATGATGATGGACAGGATGGCGCTGGTAATGGCTAACGCGATAGCAGCCTTCAACAGGTCGCTGAGCGCAACGCACACCACAGCGGATGCCACCAGCCCGATCAACAAAATCACTAAAATGGTCAAGTTCAACTCAAATCACCTTCTTTGATCAGTCGCCGACGGAAGCGTTATAAAGCGCCGATACCCTGTAGATAGAATAACAACAGCGGAAACGCCAGACCGGCCAGAATATTCACCGCGCTCAGGATCACCTGGGCAAGCACCGTATTCCCTCCGGCCTCCCGAACCTCCCGCGTTTCCTCGGTGGGTTTGCCGAAAAATACTTTGCGCTGCATCACCAGGAAATAGGCGAGGGTGAGAATGCTCGCGGCTAGCGCCACCATGGCCAGCGCTGGGGAAACCCGCCAAACGGCAATCACGATCAGGAGCTTGCTCCAAAAGCCGGACAGTGGGGGAATGCCCGCCGTGGACAGAAAGGCGATAATGGAGCTTACGCCGGTATAGGGCATTCGTTTTGCCAGCCCGCCCATGTGCGACATACTGCGAGTGCCGGTTTGCGTTTCAATGGCGGCCGCGTCCACGAACAGTAATGATTTGAATGTCGCGTGGTTAAAAAAGTGGAACAGCGCGCCCACGAAACCAAGCGGCGAGCCTGTGGCTACGCCCAGCACGATGTAGCCGAGCTGGCTGATGCTGGAATAGGCGAGCATCCGCTTAAAATCATCCTGCCCGATAGCGACCAGCGCACCCACAAGAATCGAAACGATGCCCAGAGCGAACAGTACGTTGCCCACCGCCGCGTTATTTAAAAACACATCACGGTAGACGCGCATCAGCACATACACGCCGGAAACCTTCGTTACGATGCCGCCAAGCAGCACCGATACCGGCGCGGGGGCGTTGGAATAAGCGTCCGGCACCCAAGTATGAAAGGGAACCATGCCGCATTTGATCATCAGCCCTGAGGTGAACAACAGGAACGCCGCGATCAGGGTAGGGCTGTTGCCCTTGGCCGAAACGCATGCGGCGACTTCCGCAAAGCCCGTGCTGCCGGCGCACAGAAACAGAAAACAGATAGCCGTGAGCATCAGCACCGTTGCGACGGCGGAGAGCATGTAGTATTTAAAGGCTCCCGCAAGCTCCTGGCCGCGTTTATTGATGGCGATCAGTACGAAGGACGCTGCGGAAACGGTTTCCATGAAAACGTACAGGGAAAAAACGTCGGTGACCATTACCAGCCCGTTCATGCCCGCGACAATCAGCAGCAGCAGGTTGAAAAACGAGAACCGGCTGCCTTCAGAAGCATCTCTGGACACCAGCAGCGATATCATGGCGACCAGCCCGATGGTAAACAGCGTTACGGCGCTGAACAGGTCCACGGACAGTTTTTCTACAAAACGTATGCTGGAAACACTGCCAATGCCGACCGTAAAGCACATATACGCAGCCAGCGCCATTTGCAGCGCGGTTGCGGCCAGCGCGGTGTATAAGGCGGTTTGCTTGCTGATCCAGCGTCGGGGGCCCAGGTTCAGCAAAATCACCGCCAGCAAGGGAATGCCGATCATTAAAAGAGGCACTATCGGTTCCTCCTAAAACAGATTCTGAGGAAACGGGGAGGCTCGGTTATAGCGAGAGGGCAAAAATTGCAGCGACGATCAGAACACCGATCAACGCCCAGCCCAGGGATCGAGTTTTAGTACCGTTGTTCGCCCTGTGCAGCTGCGCGGATAAAAAACCCACAGCGCCAACCACCGCCACGTCGTAAAACCAGCTGATCGCGTTGTTCACGCTAAGTGATACCGCCGCAAAGCCGCGTACCGCGTAGCCGCCCAGATGGTATGGATCGAACACTTTCTTTTCGGCCAGCCGGTAGATATCGCGAAGAACTGGCGCGTCGTGAAAGTGGTCGGCCGCTTTAAGTCCGCTTCCTGTTTTGCGAAAGCCAAGGAAGTGATCCAGTGCCGCAAGCGCCAACACACCCACGGATATGCCCACAAGCAACCAGTTCGTATGTGCGCCGATCACCTCGCCGGTACCGGTTGCCTGCCCAAGCACCGGCTGCAGAAGGTTAGCGATCACATCCAGCCGCACAAAGCCGATCGCCAGGCAGGCGGCAGCCAGTACAACCATTGGTATCAGCATCGGCAAAGGCGATTCCTTAACATGCGCGAGGTTTTTAGCAGGTTTGCCGAAAAACGCCGCGTGACCGAGCTTGAGGAACGACACCGCCGTGAAAAACGCGCCCAGAAGCGCCGCCAGGTAAAATACCACATTGGTCTGCAGCGCGCCGTCGAAGATCAGTTCCTTGGAATAAAAGCCGTTCGTGAACGGAAAACCGGAAATGGAAGCTGCCGCCACCAGAAAAGTTACCATGGTAACCGGCATTTGCCGTCCCAGGCCGGAAATCTCCTTTAGATTTGTTGTGCCCGTTTGGCGTTCCACCGAACCAGCCGTATAGAACAAGCAGCTTTTATAGGTCGCGTGGTTGAACATGTGGAATAAACCGCCTACGATTCCAACCGGCAGGGCTGTGCCGATGCCCAGGATCATATACCCGACCTGGCTGATGGCGTGGTAGGAGAGCAAACGCTTAAAATCCTTCTGCACCAGCGCCATCATCACGGCAAACAGTATGGTCGCGGCGCCGATGGTCATCAGCAGCAGGCTCATGGACGAGCCCGGGGTAAAAATAAACAAATCAACACAGATGCGCGTTAGCAGGTAAATGCCCAGCAATTTCTCCAGCGCGGCGGGCAGCAGCGCCATAAATGGCATGGGCGCGTCGTCTGCGGCATCCGGTATCCAGCTGTGGAAAGGCATTGCGCCCGCCTTGCCAAGCGCGCCCAGCATCATCAGTAAAAACGCGGCGGAGCCTGCGCTGTCAAGCGGCAGGTGGATCTGATCCATTGCCAGCGTGCCCGCCAGGTGCGCGGTCAGACCGATGCCCAACATCATGCACAGGTCGCTAAGCCCAACCAGCACGACCGCCTTTACCGAGGTTTTATAAGCGCCCTCGCGCCCCAGCAGGATCATGGCAAACAGAGTCGCCAGAATACCTTCCCAGAAGAACAACAGCACCACAAGGTTATTGGCGAGTACAGCGCCGTTTACCATGGCGACGGTCAGCAGCAGGTACGCGTAAAACCGGCCGGATACGGGCTTTTTTTGGAAGAAAGCCGAGCAATACAGGGCGCACAGCAGCGAAAACCCGCCGCTACAAGCAGAATCAGCCCGTTGAAGGCATACAGTTTTAAGGAAAAATCGATGCCGAAGCCACCCCACGGAGCGAAGAATACGGCTTTGCGTCCATACAGCAGCGCGCAAAGGATAAAATTGAGCGCTGTGCCCGTGAGCGCCATCGCGGAGGGCCAACGTTTCGCGCCGGTTCCTGCGGCAAGCGCGGGAATCGCGAACACAACGGGCAGAAGGATAGCGATTATCAAAGTCCAATCGTTCATTTCACCATCACCGCCATCTGTTGTACAATCGAGTTGGCAAACGAGGCCGGGTAGTAAATCAGCAGGCCGCTTGCGATGGAAAGGACGCCCAGAACCGCCACGGTGGAAACCATGGTGGGGGAGCCTTCCTTCACACCGACGGCTGCATCGCCCGCGCGGCCTAAAAACACGAGCGTAAAGGCGCGCAGCAGGTAGATCACCGTCATCACCGCGCCGATGAGAAACACGAACGCCAGCCAAGGCTGGCCAGCCTCCACCGCGCCGTTGATGACCATATATTTGCTGAAGAACCCGCCGAACGGCGGAATACCCATTACCGAGAACGCACATAGCAGGAAGGAAACAGCCGTGATCGGCATGGTTTTCATCAGCCCGCCGAGTTTGCGGATGTCCTTGGTGTGGCAGTTGTGTTCCACCACGCCTGCACACAGGAACAGCCCACCCTTGGAAAGACCGTGCATCATGATGTACAACAGGCCGCCCGTAGCCGCGAGCGGACCGCCAACCGACAGACCCAGAAAGATGAACGCAATCTGGCTTACGGTGGAATAGGCGACGATACGCTTCAGATCTGTTTCCGCAATCGCCGCGCCTGCGGAAAGCAGCGCGCTTACGGCGGCGATAACGGGTACCACAGTGTGCCATACAGGGTCGATGGTGAAGGTGACTAAAAACAGCCTGGCAAAAGCATACACGCCGATTTTCACCAGCACGGCGGCGTGCAGCAGCGCCGTGACCGGCGAAGGGGCGATGCCCGCGTCGGCCAGCCAGGAGTGCAGCGGCAGCGTCGCGGATTTGGCGAAGATGCCCAGCAGAATCAGCGCCGTCGCGGCGTTGGAAATCTGCTTGCCGCGAAGCAGCAGCAGGTCGGTGGTGCCATACTGCG
>JADGQP010000191.1 GCA_017881705.1 Christensenellaceae bacterium | reverse complement strand
GGGTTCGGCAATGCCCGTCGTTGTTGTGGAAAAAGTTAGGTAGGCATTCATCACGTAGCCCGTAACCCCGTTATAGTTCGTTTGCGTCCACGCGGTCAGCTTTTGAAGCACCGTCAGCGTCGCGCCGTTGGGAATCCGTGCCAGAATGTTGCTGCTGGACGACGCCTCTGCACGTAAGTTGAGTGTTCCGGATGTAACTGTGACCACCGCGGTCTGCGTTTCAACAATCGTGTCCGTGGTATCGGTCGAGCCGTTGTTGCCTGTATTATCGGCAGCAAAGGTTAAAAACGCGGTCATCGCATATCCGGTGTAGCTTCCGTAGGTTACGTTGCACCATTGCGAACCTTTGGTGTGCACGGTTACCGTCGCCAGGCGGGGTATCGTGGTCAGGATTGTGCTGCCGGTTTTGGGCAGCTGCCGCAGGTTCAGCGAGCCAGAGGTCGTGGTGACAGTAGCGGTGGTGTCCACCGTTTGATCGTCGGTGGACGTTTCGTCGGCGAAGCTAAGGAAGGTCGTCATCACATAGCCGCTGTATCCGTTATAGGTCACGCCGCACCAGGTAGTCCCCTGGCTGAATACGGTAACGGTAGCGCCCTTGGGGATCGTGGTAAGGATGGTACTGCCCGCGCTGGCTTCAGAGCGCATATTCAGCGATCCGCTCTGCGTCGCCACGGTTGCGGTAACGGTTGTGGAGCTGTCGCTGAAAGTCAGGCTTGCGGTCAGCACATATCCGGTGCTGCCGTTGTAGCGCGCCGCGCACCAGTCGTTCCCCCGCTGCGTTACGATGATCCGCTGTCCTTTTTGAATTTCCGTCACCAGTGCGGCGCTCTCGTCTGCCGCAGTGCGCAGGTAGGCAGCGTCGTCGCTGACCGTGGCCCATACTTCCCCGTCGGCCGCCGTGTCGGTGCTGTCGTCATCATCGGTATCGTTTGTATCGGTGCTGTCACTATAGGTCAGGCAGGACGAAAGCACATAGCCCGACAGGCTGTTGTAGGTTACGGTAGCCCAGGAGCCATCATCATGGGTTACGGTCACGGTCACGCCGTCGGCCAACTGTGCAAGCACCGTGCCTGAGGTGCTTGCCGTAGCGCGCAGGTAGGCGACGGTGCCGCTGTCCACCGAAACGGTCGCTGCGGTTGAGCCGGAACTGGCTACCGCGTCCGGATACGTATCGGAAATGGTCAGGTAGGTGACGGACGCGTAGGCAACCGTTGCGCCGTACTGAATATGCGCCCATGAGGATGTTTTATCAAAAATTGTCAGGATCGCTCCGCTGGGCGCGGTAGACACCACGCTGGCGCTTGCGCTGGCCGACGAGCGCAGGTTCAGGTACCCGCTGGCCATGACTTTGCCAAAGCCGACGACGCTGCTTACGCTATCGCTTGCGGTCGTGGGCGGGGTGCCGGAAACCACCAGGGCGTTGCGCGGCACATAGCCGATGATCGAGCCAAACCGGATCAGGCACCAGGTGCCGTCGCTGGACAGAACAGACACGGGTGAACTGTTGGGAGCCACGCCCAGGATCGTCCCCGAGGTGGATTTAGTCGCGCGTATGGCCAGCGAGCCGCCGCTGGAAACCAGCGTTACAACCGCCGTACAGGCGCCGGAATCCTCGCTGTCGTCGATACCGGCCGCTTCTTCTTCGCTGGTAATCTCCTCATCGGAACTTTCGGACAGGATCGTGTTGGTGAACGTGGTGCTCACGCGCGTGCATCCGGTGTAATAAAAGCCCAGTATCGCGGCGTACTTGTAGCCGAGCTTCCCCATGTACATCGCCCCGCGCTGGCTCATACCCAGCCCATGCCCGTAACGCCGGGCTTCCAGCAGGAAGTTGGAGCCGCTTTTAACGACCGACCAAAGTTCGTTCTTGCTGGATTGGATGCTCATGGACAGCATGCTTTCCAACTCGCTGAAAATATCACAGGTCACGGTGACCGTAGCATTCGTGGTTGTGCCGGATGTGTTCGCCGTGGATGCGGTCAGCGTGAAATCCATTTTAGTGTAAAGCCTGCTTGGGGAGGCATACATAGGCGTGTGCGCCGCTATGCTTTTCACCGTCGTAAGCGATGTGTTTGCGCTTGTTGCGGCATAACCGGCTTTTTGCAGCGCCGCAACCGCCTTGGTTTTAAGCAGTGCCATCAGAGAGGCGTTGTTGCCGGTGTTTGAGCAGCTGGCATATACGGTCGTTTTCTTCACGGTGCTGTCCGGGTTGTTGTAATCGAAGGGGTCGTCGTGCACGTCCAAGTAACTGTACCCGCTCAGGTTCCAAAGGTTGAGGATGGATTCAGTCTGGCCGCCGTTGGAGGCGGAATAATAGGTTGCGGTGTAGCTCGTGCCGTTTTTCACTACAATGCCTTTGGTGGCGTCCACCGCCGTTACGCAGGTGTCGCAACCCGAAGGCGTTCCGTTGTAGGTTTGGTCGCCCGTGGTGTCCACTACGTCATAATAGCCGGAGGTACGGCTTAGCATCATACGCACGGTATAGGTGCGCGCCGCCACCGCCTGCGCCTTGAGTGCCTCAGCGGGGGCGGAAGTACCCATTTCGTATGGCAGAACGCCATAAAGGTAGTTTTCGATGTACACATGCGCGACAGTATAAAGTTTGTAAGATCCGCTGCTTTGTTGTACGGCTTGAAAGGAAAGATCCCCCGGGTAAGGGTTGGCCGGCTTGCGGCTCTCGGCGATTTTTATGCCGTTGGTGCCTGTGGTCGTATGCCTGCGAAGGGCGAAATACTTCCCCATGCTCAGCTTTGTGCCATTCCGCGTTAACGTCAGCGCGCCGGTGGAACTGCTGAAGCCCACGGTCAGGCTTTCTCCGCTGGTAAGCGATGTGCCGTCGCTTAACGTATAGTTGCCCACCACGGTCAGGTGAAGGTTTGTCGGGCTTCCGAGCGAGGAAAGATATACGCGCACCATGCCGTTTAGCGCCGAGGAGGCTTTCACCAGCGGCGCGGACGCGACCGTTACGTCGTCTATCGACGTGGCCGCGGCGCCAAAAAGCGGCTGGAACGCCAACAGGAAGGTCAAAAAGACCCCCAGTAGCTTTTGCATGGCGTTTCCGGCACGGTCCCGCATAAGCCGCCTCCCGCAATAAAAATTAACACTTTTGTAATTATTTGAATTGTATCATAATCATTTTGAAAAGTCTACTGTTTGCCCATGAAAATGTCACTCTTTTTATGCCTCAGAGCTAAGAACTTGTAAATTTTATCCTCTTGCCGTAAATGTAAAAAACGGAGGCGGCTCCCGCCTTTCGGGTGCCGCCCCATGAGGAGCCTTATTTATGTTTTTTGCGCCGCATCCGGCTGTTTTATTTCGGGCGCGGGTTCGCTTTCCTCTTCGCCGTTCATGCGGCGGTATTCCTTTATGGCCAACCGCGCAAGCTCGTCACAGCGAATGTTGAGCGGATCGTCTGCATGCCCCTTCACTTTATTGAAGGTTACCCGATGCTTTTTCAGCTGCATAATCTGTAAAAGTAATTTCCATAGGTCGCTGTTTTCCACCGGCTTTTTATCGCTGGTCTGCCAGCCGTTTTTTTGCCATTTATCAATCCAGTGGTCGTTGAAGGCGTTTACGGTGTAAGACGAATCGGAAAACACGTCCACGTCGCAGGGTTCTTTCAGCGCGCCCAGCCCGCTGATAACCGCGAACAGTTCCATGCGGTTGTTGGTCGTGCCGGACATATGGCCGGACAGTTCCTTGGTTTTCCCGTTGTAAATCAGTACCGCGCCCCAACCGCCCGGGCCGGGGTTGCCGGAACACGCTCCGTCCGTATAAAGCTGTATGTGTTTACGCGATGGTTCCGTCGTCTGCGTCATTGCGTCCGTCCTCAGGCTTTCGGCTTTGTTTCGCCCATGCTGCGGCTTTTTTCCGCGCAGGCGACCATGGCGTTGATCACGGCGCTGCGGAAACCGTCCCGTTCCAATGAAGCAACCGCCTCGATGGTAGTTCCGCCGGGCGAGCAAACCATGTCCTTGAGCTTGGCGGGGTGCTCCTCGGTCATCAATACCATTTGGGCGGAACCCAGCACAGCCTGCGCCGCGGCGCGGTAGGCCAGCGCCCGCGGCAGGCCCAGCTTCACCGCCGCGTCCGCCATGGCTTCGATAAAGATGAACACATAGGCAGGGCTGCTGCCCGTGAGCGCGACAATCGCGTCAAACTGGCTTTCCGGCAATACCGCCACTTCGCCCAGTGTCGCAAACAGAGCTTTGGCCCATTGGAAGGATTCCTCGCTTAACGTGGTCTGCTCGCACAGCGCGGTAAAACCGGCGCCGACCATGGCGGGGGTGTTGGGCATTACGCGCAGCACGCGAGCGCCGCTTTTTTCGTTTAAAATTCCGGTAAGCATTGCGAACGTCCAACCGGCGGCGATGGAAATAAAGTCTTTTCCGTCGGCCAGTGGTTTGGCCGCAAGCAGGACATCCTTCAAATATACGGGTTTCACTGCCAGCAGAATGCAGTCGCAGCCTTCCACCAGCCCCTCAAGCGATTGCGCGATGCGGATGGGTTTGCTCTCGGCAAAGCGCGCACTTTGCTGTGGGTTCACGTCGTAAACCGCTATTTCCTCGGGCGGCAGGAAGCCGCTGCTCAAGATGCCTTTCAGTATCGCGGTGCCCATGTTGCCCGCGCCGATAAAGCCCAGCTTCATGTTATCATTTCCCTTCCTGCGTCGGTTAGTTCGGTTGCGCTTCGTCTTTTGGTATCGCGGCCACGCCTTCGGAGGTACCCACCTTGGCGTTTGCGTCGCGCACGTGCTGGCGGATCGGCAGGGTGATCGCCTTCACGGGGCATTTGGGCACGCATTGGCCGCAGCCGGTGCAGGCTTCGTTCACCTCGTGAATGCTCTTGCGTTCACCGGAAATCGCCTCAAACTGGCACACCTTTTTGCAGATGCCGCATCCGATGCACAGATCGCGGTCGATCAGCGCGATGCGGCGGTTATCCAAATCCCCCCACATGGCGCCCGTGGGGCAAACCTCGGCGCACATCATACAGCCGGTGCAAAGACCACGGTCAATCACAGGCAGATGGTTTGCCATGGCGATCGCGTTAAACTTGCAGACGTTCTTGCATAGTTCACAGCCTATGCAGCCGATTTTACAGTTATCACTTACCAAATACCCTTCCTCCTCCGCGCGGCAAAGCACACGCACAGGCAGGGTTATCGGCTGCAGATCCAGCACATTCTTGGGGCAAACCGCTACGCACGCGCCGCACGCCGTGCATTTGTCCGTGTCCACCCTGGCGATTTTGGAATACTCGTCGATATGGATAGCGTCGAACTTGCAGGCACGCACGCATGTGCCCAGCCCCAGGCAGGCATACTGGCAGGCGCGGTTGCCGTCGTTTATCAGGGTTGCCGCTATACAGTCCTCAATACCGTGGTAGGTAAACTTGGTTTTACAGCGGTCGATAGTGCCCTGACACACCACGGTAGCCACCTTGTGCACTTCCTGCTCGCCCGCGTCCGTACCGATAATCGCCGCCACCTTCTGCGCCACAGCCAGGCCGCCGACAGGGCAGGCGTTAGCGATCGCTTTGCCCGCGGTGATCGCGTCCGCCAGGGCATCGCAGCCCGCAAAGCCGCAGCCGCCGCAGTTCGCGCCCGGTAAAACCTCCCGTATCTGGTCCCGACGTGTGTCGGAGGGCACGGCGAACACTTTGTTCACAGCCGTCAGAAGCAGGCTGAACACCAGCGCAATGGCAGCCAGAACACCAGTGCCGATTAAAATACCGGTCATTCCTTCGCCCTCCTTAATGTATAAGTCCCGAAAAGCCCTGGAACGCGATGGACATCAGCCCAGCGCCGATGAGTGCGCCGGGGAAACCATCCATCCACTTGGGCATGTTCCCAATCTCCAGCCGTTCGCGGATCGCCGCGAACGCCACGATGGCCAGCGTGAAACCCAGCGCGCCGGCTGTGCCGTTCACCACGGATTGGATTAAGTTGTAACCGCCTTCCACGGCGGTTGTATTATTGATGGCCACGCCCAGCACCGCGCAGTTGGTGGTAATCAGCGGCAGGTAAACGCCCAGCGCCAGATACAGCGAACGGCTGGTTTTCTTTAGCACCATCTCCACCGACTGTACCAGCACCGCGATAATCAGGATGAACGCGATGGTCTGCATGTATTCCAAATGCAGCGGAATCAGCAGATAGTGCTGCACGAGATACGTAAACAGGGAGGCGATCGCCATTACAAACGTTACCGCCATGCCCATGCCGAGCGCCGTTTCTGTTTTTTTAGAAACGCCCAGGAAGGCGCAGATGCCCAAAAACTTGGACATGACGAAGTTGTTGACCAGCACGCCGCCCACAATAATCAGCAGTAAGCTGTTCATACGCTTTCCTCCTTCGCTCTGCTTGCCTTATGTTTCTGCATGGCCTTCACCGCTGCGTTCACAACCAGCAGCAGCAGGCCCAGCATAATGAAGCCTCCCGGAGGGCGAATGATAATCGCCATGGGGTGATAGCTCGCGGGCATAACCTGCGCGCCCATCAGGGTGCCGCTGCCCAGCAGCTCGCGCACAGAGGAAAGCAGAATAAGCGCCAGCGTGAAACCTGCGCCCATGCCCAGGCCGTCCACCAGGGAGGCCATCGGCGGCTGTTTAAACGCGTAGGATTCGGCACGCGCGAAGATGATGCAGTTAACCACAATCAGCGGAATATACACGCCCAGCGATTGGCTCAACGCCGGAACGAACGCCTTCATGAGCTGATCCACAATGGTTACGAACGTGGCGATAACCACGACGAAGCTCGGGATACGCACCTTTTCGGGAATTATGTTGCGTAAAAGCGAGATCACCAGGTTGCTGAACACCAGCACGAAAGTGGTGGCCAGCCCCATGCCGATGCCCTGATTGACCGCTGTGGAAATCGCCAGCGTCGGGCACATACCCAGTACCATTCGGAAAGTGGGGTTTTCATCGAGGATGCCGTTCATGAAGATTTTGCGAAGGTTCTTTTTCTCGCTCACACTCAAGCCCCCTTCCCGGGTTTGGCGGGTTTCACATAGCCAAAGGGTTTGGGAACCGTTAATTTATCGATCAGCGGGGTGAGCACGTTCATAAACAGGATAGCGAACGAGCAGCCTTCGGGGTACGATGGGTTGTACACGCGAATCACAAACAGCACCGACGCGCAGCCCACGCCCATAATCACCCTGCCCCACGGAGAAACGGGACTGGTAACGTAATCCGTCGCCATGAAAAACGCGCCTAACAGCAGCCCGCCGCTGAGCAGTTGATAGAGTACATTGGCGGAGCCGCTTTCTACGGAATAGAGCGTGCCGTAATAGATCCAGAAAAGCACAAACGCCGTGCCGATAAACGCGGCAGGGATGCGCCAATCGATCACGCCGCGCACCAGCAGGTAGATTCCGCCCAGAATCAGCGTGAGTTTGCACGTTTCACCCAGCATCCCTGGAATGTTGCCGCTAAACAGCTGCCACAGGGAATAAGAGGCAGGATTCTCGCCAAGCGGGGTTGCGGAGGCTACCGCGTCCGCGCCAGCGGCGGCGACCCATTGGCCCGCGTGAGGCAGCACGTTGGCGGCCATCAGCGACGCCCAGGAAAGCATCAGGATCGTGCGGGCGATCAGCGCGGGGTTCATAAAGTTCTGTCCCATACCGCCAAACATCTGTTTTACCAACACAATGGCGATCACCGAGCCGATCGCCGCAATCCACCAGGGCGCGCTCGCCGGAAGGTTGAAAGCCAGCAGCATACCCGTAACTACCGCGCTCAGGTCGGACACCGTGGTTTTTTGTTTGGTCAGCTTCTGGTAAAAATACTCGGCCGCAACTGCCGTAATTACAGCCACAAGCAGCAGGTTCAGCGCCGCGCCGCCGAAAAACCATACGCTTGCCACAGCCGTGGGCAGCAGGGCGATAATCACGTCCAGCATGAGCCTGCGCGTGGAAACGCCTTCGTTGCGCAGGTGTGGAGAGGAGGAAACCACCAGTTTGCGTTGCATCTTTTACTTTGCCTCCTCTTGTACAGCCACAGCAGCGGCCCGCCTGGCTTCTTCGGCTTTTTGGCGTGCGGCTTCGGCACGTCTGCGTTCGGTAATCACTTTTTTACTGGTGCGGCAGCTTTGCGTAAGCTGGCGCTTGGCGGGGCAGCTCCAGGTGCATGCGCCGCACTCGATGCAGTTCATAACGCCCTGGCGCTCGGCCTCGTCGTACATGCCTTTGCGCATCAATTTATCCAGCACGGATGGCACAAGGCACATCGGGCAAACCGACGAGCAGCGGCCGCAGCGGATGCAGTTGCTTTCGTTCTCAAGCGCGGAGGACTTTTCCAGCGCTGTGATACCGGAGCAGCCTTTGGTAATGGGAATATCCTCGCGGTTGATCGCCATGCCCATCATCGGGCCGCCGTAGAGCAGCGTCCTCGCCTGGGGCAGCAACCCGCCGGAGGTCTCCAGCAGCCACTCCACGGGCGTGCCGATACGCACCAGATAATTGGCCGGTTTTTTTACGCATCCGCTGACCGTTACCACACGGTCGACCACAGGCCGTCCCTCGTATACGGCGCGGTACAGAGCGTGGCTGCTGCCGACGTTAATCACGATCACGCCGCTGTCCAGCGGCAGGCCGCCGGATTTTACGGTGCGTCCGGTAAGCGAGTACACCAGCTGTTTTTCGCCGCCCTGCGGGTAATGTGTCGGCATCGCCGTTACGGTAAAGGTCGGGTCATTTTCACAGGCTTTTGTCATGGCTTCAATCGCGTCCGGTTTATTGTCCTCGATGCCAACGAGCACTCTCTCGATTTTCAAGGCATGCTGCAGCGTTTGCGCGCCGGTCACGATTTCCCGGGCATATGCAAGCATCAGCCGATGGTCGGCGGAAAGATAAGGTTCGCACTCCGCGCCGTTTAAAATGAGCGTATCCACTTTTTTGTCCGGCGGGAGCGAATACTTCACCGCGTGCGGAAAGGTTGCGCCGCCAAGGCCGACCAACCCGGCATTGCGCGCCAGTTGCGAAATCGCCTTTCCGTCCAGCTTGTCCGGCTCGGCGACAGGGGTGAGTTCAACCCACGTATCTTTAAAATCGTTGTCGATGATCACGCAAGGTTGCTGCAAACCGTTGGCGAGGATGCAGGGCTGCACATCCACCACGGTGCCGGAAACGCTGGAATGCACGGCGGCGCTTACGAACCCTACCGGTTCGCCGATCATCATGCCAACTTTTACCTTGTCGCCTTTGACCACCAGGCTTTTGCACGGCGTGCCGATGTGCTGCAGCAGGGGGATGGCCACACGCGACGGCTGGGGAAGCTCCTCAATCGGCAGCGCGCAGGTAACCGCTTTGCCATTGATTCCTTCGCGGGGATGAATCCCTCCCGGAAAAACATGAAACAAGCTCATGCGTTACAAACCATCCTTTGTTTCAACATAAGAACAGGCATATTGGTTGCCCACTTCCTAAAGTATAACATAACGTGCAAGAAAGCAAGCCTAAATTGCCTTGCTTTTCATGTGTTTCTTAGCCAAAATCATCACAACCTATTCGGCTGCGCGCGTTACCGCATGGTTTGGCGCCGGTTAAGCTTGCGTGCCGCGGCGGTTTCCAGCAGGTTCGCGGCGTGGACACGTCCGCTGTCGAAGCGCTGCGGTTCCGCGCCTACCAACCGGGCGATTTCCTCCGTGCGCTCCTGTGGCGTAAGCTCTTTCACGGTGGTAACGGTGCGTTCGCCTTCCACGGCTTTTTCCACGCCATACTGTGTGTCCGCCATCGCGGCAATCTGTGCCAGGTGCGTTACACAAATCACCTGGTGATAGCGCGCGATATCGTCCATCTTTTCCCCGACCACGGTTGCGACGCGCCCGCTGATGCCGGTATCGATTTCGTCGAAAATCATGGTGGGGATCATCGCCCGGTCGGCAGCGGCGGCTTTCATGGCCAGCATTACGCGCGAAAGCTCTCCGCCGGAGGCTGTTTTGGCAAGCGGTTTGAGCGGTTCGCCTACGTTTGGCGCGATATAGAACGTCACTTGGTCGTCTCCAGCAGGGCTGGGCACGCGTTT
>JADGQP010000190.1 GCA_017881705.1 Christensenellaceae bacterium | reverse complement strand
GAACCCGCGGCGCGCAGCGGGAGCGGGCGCGAGTTCCGGCTTGCCCAGCATTACGCGGCGGCGCGCCAGAAACCCCAGCAGATAGGTTTCGTATAAAAGGAATAGGGTTACGAAGCTGAAATAGTACGTATCCACAGTGCGATCGCCCCCCAAAAACACGCCCGCGTACAGGGGCGGCGTTAGCTGCGCGCAAAACAGGCACGTTCCGATTATAAGCGTAAGCGCCGGACGGCGGAACGTGAACCCGCTGTTTTTGGCAAGCCGCCACAGAAGCGGCGCGAGCATCAGCCCGACCGCCAGCACGGGCAGCGTTGTGTATTGGCCGAGCAAGGCCACTCCGTAGTACAGCGACTGCGCTACGGCTTTTACCGCCGAAGGATGCGCGCCAATCAACGCCGCGCGCACATCGTTGCCCGGGGCCGATACGCTGTATGCGAAGCATACGAAGAACCACGCCGTAAGTGCGGCGTAGACGAAGCGGAAACGGTTCTTTTTTACAAAAGCGTAACCGGTAAACAGGGCGTACAGGAGAATGCCCAACAGCCCGCCGCTGTAACTGCCGCCTCCCAGCAGCGCGGTAAGCGCGAACAACGCCAGCGAAAGCCACGGCGCGCCGCCGCCCGCGCCGTACAGGCGAAGCATCAGCGCCAGGCTGAGCGCCAGCAGGGAATAGATAAAAGTGTTGCCGATGCCGCCGTTAAACCAGAAAAACGCCTCGTTCGCGGCGGGCAGGAACTGGGTCATTAAAAACAGGGCGAGGCAAATAACGATCACGGTCTGCGCGCGGTTTGCGTGCATTATTTTACGTAAAATGGTTTGGAACAGAAAACCGAAACACAGCAGAAACGCCGTGAGCAGCGCAAAGGTCGTAACCCAATAATAGCGCTCACCAAACACGCCGGGCTGCAGGTTGCTCAGCAGCGTGCCCGTATAAGTGCCCTGCCAGTTGGCGCGCACGGCCTGCGAACTTGTCCACGCGGCGGAGAACACCTTTTCCAGACTGTGAGTGGACAGCCACACGTCATGCACGGACGCGGAAAAACGAAAATCGTCGTAATAGGGGTGGTTATAAAAGGAAACGGCATACAGGGGCAGCACGCTGCACAGCAGCATCAGCGCGCAAAGTGCCGCCAGCAGGCGTGCGGGGCGGTTGAGTTTACCATTGGCCACAGCTGAACCCCGTTGTTCCATTGGGCAAACCTCCCCCCAATTAAAACGCTCCCAAAGTAGAATTATACCATAGTCGTCAAAGTTTTGTCACTACGCGAGCCTGTAAATCGACCTGCAATCCTCGGCTGCACCGAAAAGCGTGCGGCAGTGGACGGCACGAAAACCCTGGTGCGGTTTTTTGCCGCGAAGCGTTGACGGGCACCCGTTGCGAGCGTATACTGCCCCTTGTATACATGGGAGGTAACACGCATGAATGACGGTCGTCCTGCCCCGGGCGCAACAGGCTCTTCCAAGATAGGCACGCTCGCGCTGCTTACCAGCGTACTTGGCGCATCCACTTCATCGCTTTTGTATAAGCTGTCGTTTTCCACCGGCCTGAACGCGCTTTGGGTAAACGTTATCCGTATGGGAATCACGCTTTTATTGATGGCTCCCCTTACGTTTTTAAACCCCAACAACCGGAGAAGCCTTCGTAGTGTATCCAAAAAAAGCTTTTGGCTCAGCGCGCTTTCCGGCACGCTGCTGGCCATGCACTTTACGGCCTGGGCGCTGGCGCTGGTGAATACCGACGTATTCGCGGCTTCCGCCATATGGGGTACGTACCTGTTGATGACGGCTGTATTATCCTCCTGGCTGCTGCATGAAAAAACGTCCCGCGCGGCGCTGGTTGGGCTGGTGATCGCAACGGCGGGCGTGGTGGTATGCAACCTGGACGGCGGGCTGGGCAAGCTGACCGGAAACTTGCTGGCGCTGCTGGCGGCGCTTTTACAGGCGCTTTACACCCTGTGCGGCCGCAAGGCGCGCGCGCAGATGGATATTAACACCTATACGTCCATCATGTATGGGTTTACGTTTTTCTGGATGACGGTGTTCATCGGGGTATCGGGCATGCCGCCCACAGGCTTTCAGCCGGTCAACCTGCTGTGGGCGTTGGGGCTGGCGGTGTTTGCCACGCTGTTGGGACACACCATGCTCAACGTGGCGCTGAAGTATTTTAAAGCGCCTACGGTTTCCGCCGTGATGCTGATTACGGTAGTAACCGCCCCGCTGGTGGTATATCTGGGGCTGGGCGACGTACCAACGAAATATACCTTCATCGGCGGCTGTGTGATTATCGTTGGATTGTTATTGTACCTCTGGGTGGAAAAGCGCGACGCGGCAGCGCTGCGGGAGAAGCAGTAGAAGCAGCAGAAGCAGCAGAAGCAGTAAGTAAAAAGACGCACCCTACGGGTGCACGTCTTTTTATTTACAGGGTTACCTCGTCCCACATCTGTGTGCCGGTGCCCAGCCGTAGCAATCGCCTGAAGCCTGTCGCCTTCAGCAGCGCCGCCGTTTCGTCAAACGCGCAGTCCAGGTAGCGCGCGTCGTGGCAGTCGGACGTGAGAGTCACCTCGCCGTCCATGTCCCGCCAGGCGGCCAGCAGAAAAGGTGCGGGGAAGGCTTCGGCTTCGTATCCGCGTGCGATGCCGCCGGTGTTAACCTCCAATACTGCGCACCCGCGGCGGGCGCGTTCCAGCGCCGAGAGCGCGGCGTCGCGGTAGGCGGCACTGCCTGTGTTAAGGCCGAGAAAAGCGGCATATTTGCGCACCAGGTCAAAATGACCCACGATATCTGGCCGGTCATTTTCCACGGCTGAACCGTGCAGCGCGTAATACGCCGCGGCTATGGCCTGTGGGTCGCCGCCAAAACGCTGGTCAACACAACGTTTTAACAGCTCGCGCGAACCGTCCACCGCGACGTACGCGCCCTCCAGAGGCTCGTGAAAATAGTGCGTGGAACCGATGATATAATCAAACGTCGTACGGTTTTTTGCTTTCTCCTGCGCGGGTACAAGCGCATCTTGTTCCAGACCTACATACAGCTTTAGCGCGCCCGGCCGACATGCGAACTCCGCCTGTATGGCGCGCAGTTCCGCCGTGTAGGCCGCCTGACCTTCGACGCTCATACAGTATTCCCAGTCGAAACCCTGCATAGCGTGGCCGGAAAAACCCAGGCTTACGAAACCAAGGCGCTCCGCCGCCCGCAGCTGCTCCGTTATGGTGCTGCGCCCGTCGCAGTACGTGGTGTGAGTGTGGGCGTTGGACAGAAACTTCATTGCATGCGCTCCTGCTTTACCTTGTGGTCAATCACGTGGCGGCGCGCCAGCTCCTGCAGCACGTCCTCCGGTGAGATGCCCATTTCGGCCATCAGGACCAGCGCGTGGTAGGCCAGGTCGGCCAGCTCGTATACGGTTTCGCTGTGGTCATTCTTCGCGCCTGCGATCAGCACCTCCGTACATTCCTCGCCGACTTTTTTAAGGATTTTTTCGCGCCCCTTCGCAAACAGGTAGGTGGTGTAGCTGCCCTCTACCGGCTCGTCGCGGCGGCCTTCGATGAGCTTCATCAGCGCGTTCAGGGAAAAAGGCCGAATGGTTTCGTTTTCGTACAGTTCCGTAAAAAAGCAGCTTTCCGCGCCCGTATGGCAGGCAGGGCCTGCTTTTTTAACCTCTGCCACCAGCGCGTCGCCGTCGCAATCCGCGCGCAGGGCGACGACGGTTTGAATGTTGCCGCTGGTTTCGCCTTTACGCCACAGGCAGTTGCGGCTGCGGCTCCAGAAACACGTGCGGCCTTCCGCAAGCGTAATCTGGAGGCTTTCGCGGTTCATATAGGCCAGGGTGAGCACCTCATGGGTCGCATAATCCTGTACGATCACGGGGATCAGCCCGCGTTCGTCGAATTTCAGCCCGATTTCGATTTCCTCAAACGTCATAGTAAACCTCCGTTACGGGCGCATGGGTACGCCGTTGTTGAGCAGGTAGCGTTTCAACTCGTGAATATCCACTTCGCGGGTATGGAAAATGCTTGCGGCCAGTCCCGCGTCCACGCGGGGGAGGGCAAACAAGGAAAGAAAATCTTCGCGCGCACCCGCGCCGCCGGAGGCGATCAGCGGCAGGCTTACGGCATCGCCGATGGCGGAAAGCATTTCCAGGTCGAACCCGCCGCGTACGCCGTCGGTATCGATGGAGTTCACCACCAGCTCGCCCGCGCCGTGATCCTCGCCGTATTTGGCCCAGGACACGGCGTTGATGCCCGTATCCACCCGCCCGCCCTTGGCAAACACGTGGAACACGCCATCGACGCGTTTTACATCCATGGAGAGCACGACGCACTGGTCGCCGTAGCGCCTGGCGGCCTCGCCGATCAGCGCGGGGTTGTCCAGCGCGCCGGTGTTGACGCTCACCTTGTCCGCGCCGCACTTGAGCACACGGTCAAAATCTGAAAGCGAGTGGATGCTGCCGCCCACCGTGAGGGGGATGAACACCTCCGCGGCTACGCGCCGCAGTACGTCGGCAAACAGGGGCCGCCCCTCGAAACTCGCGGTGATATCG
>JADGQP010000189.1 GCA_017881705.1 Christensenellaceae bacterium | reverse complement strand
CGACGACGCGCTCGACCACATCGAGCAATACGGCTCCCACCACACTGACGCCATCCTCACCCGGGACGAAGCCACCGCCGCGCGTTTCCTCGCCGAGGTCGATTCCGCCAACGTCTTGCACAACTGCTCCACACGCTTCTCGGACGGTTTTATGTTCGGTTTCGGCGCGGAGGTGGGCATTGCCACGGGAAAAATCCACGCGCGCGGCCCCATGGGGCTGGAAGGTCTTTGCACATACAAATATAAACTCTACGGTCACGGCCATACCATGGCGGATCTGAACGAAGGAAAGTTTAAGCTGATCCACCGTTCTATGGATATTAAAGATTAAATTCGACCCTGCTCACACAGCCCGCGCTTCAATTTTGGCAGCGCGGGCTTATTCGTTTGCATTGATAGTGGGCGTGGGAGCTTTGCAGATCAGGCTGCGGCGATACAGTAGGGTCAATAACAAACTGCATAGCGCCCAACCTACAGGGTAAGCCAGCGCTACCGGTATAAAGCCGGTATGCAGCAGGCTGTTGATATACAGGTAGATCTGCCTGAACACTACAAACGAGCCGATCATGGCCACCACCGGCGCTTTTACGATGCCGACGCCGCGCAGCGCGCCGCCGTAAATTTGGTTGAAACAGAGCAGCACATAGAACGGTGAAATAATACGGATAAAGCGTTCGCCATACTGCAGTACTTCCTCATCCTTTGTAAACAGGGTAAGCACCGCCCGCGCAAAAATCATCACCAGCACGCTTAAAATCGCGGTGATGGAAACTGATAGTACCAACCCCTGGTTCACGCCTTTTCTGGCGCGTCTCAGGTTATGCGCGCCGTAATTTTGTCCAACGAAGGTTGTGGTACCCATTCCGATGCTTTGCACGGGTATCAGCATCAGCGCATCCAGCTTACCGTAACTGGCCCAGCCCGCCATGGCAGCGGAACCGAAACCATTGATATATCCCTGTACGAACACGTTTGAAAATGAGGTGATCGCCTGCTGTAATGCAGAAGGCATGCCAATTTTCAGTATTTGTTTCAGCACCGGTACCGACAGGCGCATGTGCCGCCAGCGTATGCCGTAAGGCGCATCCTCCCTGGTAAGTACAACCATCACCAGTATGACGGATATGTACTGTGATAGAATGGTCGCGATTGCCACGCCTTTAACACCCCAATGAAAACTTACGACAAACAGCAGATCCAGCACCGTGTTGAGCACGGCGGATACGCACAGAAAATACAGCGGCCGCCGCGTATCCCCCACCGCCTGCAATATACCCGCGCCCATGTTGTACATGATCAGGCCGGAAACGCCGCTGAAATAGATGGTCAGGTACTGCTTGGCGAGACCAAACACATCATTCGGCGTTGACATCATTCTTAACGACGTATCGACGATTAAAAGCCCCAATACGGTCATAATCACGCTGAGAACCAAGCCCACGATGATTGTCGTGTGCACGGCATCCTGCAGTTTTTGCATTTCGCGCGCACCGTAGCTTTGAGAAATCACGACGCTGGCGCCTACCGCCAGACCGGCGCAGAAACCCACCAGCATGTTGATGATGCTGCCGGTACTGCCTACCGCGGCCAGCGCCTCTTTGCCCACGAACTGTCCCACCACGATGGTATCCACCGTATTATAAAGTTGTTGAAACAGCAAACCAATCGCCATCGGAACCGAAAACTCCAGCAACTGCTCCCAAATAACCCCATGCGTCATGTCTGTGTCAGTCTTTTTGAGCAGTTTTTGCGTAAATTTCCCTCCCAAAGGTTTAGTGGCCGGGGCCATGGTTAGCAGAATAGCACAAACCCGGGCGCGGGTCAACCGCCGTAAGCGTCTATTCGGGTGTATTCATTCTTCAGCATTTGTCCTTCATTCCAGGTTTAATGCGGCTGTGCGCGCGTTTGCTATTGATTTTCAGTTCTGTTATAATCTTTTTGGAACCTTTTCTTTTCGGAGATGAAACCATGGACGTAAAAACGAACGTGATGCGTCTGCTGGAAGGCGCACGGATTCCGTACCAATCCCATCGTTATCCTGACGATCACGCGCTTAGCGGCGTGGAAGTTGCTACGCTTCTCAACTTACCCGAAGAACGTGTGTTTAAAACGCTGGTCACCGTAGGTAAGCCACGGCAGTATTACGTGTTCATGGTGCCCGTGGCTCAGGAGCTGAATTTGAAAAAAGCCGCACAGGCGGCGGGCGAGAAATCCGTGGAAATGATCAAGGCGCGCGAACTATTGCCGCTCACCGGTTACGTGCACGGCGGCTGTTCGCCTATCGGCATGAGAAAACTCTTTCCAACCTTTATTGACGATTCCGCTCGGCAGTTTGAGACAATCGTTTTTAGCGCCGGAAAAATCGGTTTTCAGGTTGAATTGCCTTTGAGTTCGTTACAAAAATTGGTTCCAGTCACAGTCGCTTCGTTGGTATAACTCCGTTTTCGTCCGATAGGTCGTCATGAATCATCACGGGAATTTTGAAAGATTGAGGTTCAACATAATGCGTTTGCAAAAATTTCTGGCGCTATGCGGCGTAGCTTCCAGACGCGCTTCCGAAAAGATGATCGCCGACGGCCGCGTAACGGTGGACGGTGAAACCGTAACCGCCATGGGTCTGAACGTGGAGGAAACGCAGCGTGTTTGTGTGGACGGTCAGCCGGTTCAACCCGAAAGCGAAAAACATTACCTGATGTATCATAAACCCATGGGCGAGGTAACCACGTCCAGCGACCCGGAAGGCCGCGCCACGGTGCTGGATAAGTTCCGCGATTTCCCCGTGCGCCTATATCCTGTAGGCCGTTTGGATTTCGACAGCGAAGGGCTTTTATTGCTCACCAACGACGGAGAACTGACGGAGCGTTTGCTGCATCCTTCCCGCGAAGTGGAAAAAGTGTACCTGGCGCGGGTCAGTAACCAGGTGACGCCGGAAGAAGCGCTGCGGCTGGAACGCGGCGTATCGGTGGACGGGCGGCTTACAAGCCATGCCCGGGCGAAAATACTGAACGTTTCGCCGATGTACAGCGATTTGATGATCACCATCCACGAGGGGCGCAACCGCCAGGTACGTAAAATGGTGGAAGCGGTCGGCCACGATGTGGTACTGCTTCGGCGCATCCGCTTTGGCCCCTTGAAACTGGGTGATCTTCCCCGCGGCATGTGGCGCGAGCTTACGCCGGAAGAGGTAGCCTCTCTTCAAAAACTGTGAAATTGTTGCTCCGTTTCGTTTGGAGGTATGTATGAGCGCATATCAATGCTGGCTGGACCAACGGGAACGTCTGCGCGAAGGTCTGCGTTCAGTATCAGACGCAGAAGGCGCGGCTTCGCTTACGCGCCGCACGCTTGCGCAGGTTGAGCAAAACGCCCTGTCCGAGCAGACCGACGAATTGCTTCGGCAGCAGACGGGCATTCTGTTTTCCTGCTTTCGCTCGTCGCTGAGCCTGATGGACGTTTCTGTTTCTACGCACGTTTGGGTGGCGCAGTCCGAAGCGGAAAGTGTTAAAAAGCAACCTCATTCGTGGTGGCTTCCGGGTGCTTGCGCGCTGCAGTTGTTAGCAGGGCTTCTGGCATACGTAAAAGGCTACGTATTTCTTTGGGCGCCTATCTTTGCAGCGCTCGCGTTAACGCTGATCGGTCTTTTGTTCATTCGGCGTCCTCCCCACCATGAAGCGCGTAAGGAAGATCGCCTGAAAATCACCGCCAGCCCCGACGCGGAAAAGCTGTTTCAGGCTATCGAGATACAAATGAAAGCAATCGATCGTTTTGTGAACGATTTTGCCTATCTCAACGAGCAAAACGCGATGCGCGGCTCCCTGCCGGATGCGCGCAATGTTGCCGCGCTTGCGGAGTTAATGCGCGCCATCGGCGAATGCGACGGCGAAAACAGCGCGGAGGCGGAAGCTGCGGCAAGCCAGCTGCTAAGCGTATTGGGCATGCGAAGCGTTCCCTACGCACAGGAAGTTTCCTCGTTATACAATGTTTTACCCAGCGTCAGTGAAACGCGCACGCTCGCGCCCGCGCTGGTATCGTTAAAAGACGGTTCTTTGCTCTACCGCGGAACGGCCGCCGTGTTGTTATCCGGCACGGACGGCGGCGAAACGGTTACGCGTTCGTAAGGGGGCAGCATGCGTTACATCGGTTTTGATATGGGCGATGGCGAAAGCGCCGTCGCGGTCTATCAGCAAGGTTCGGGCATTGAGCCGATCATCATCCCTATCGCGGGCAGTAAAAGCCTGCTGTCCGCCGTGGGCACGCTCAACGGGCAAATCGTGATCGGCGAGCAAGCCTATACCAGTGTTCTCGCGCAGGATCTGAGCGTACGCTTTAAAAGCCGCTTTACCGATGATCCGCGTTCGTATGATACCATTGTGTTATTTGTCCGCGGCATTCTTGCAAGCCTTCGGGACAGCGGCGAGTACCGCGAGGAGGATCGTTTCGTGGGCGGCTGTCCGGCCGGCTGGAACGCCGCCGCGCGCGCCCGCTACAGTGATTTGCTCACCCGCGCCGGCGTGCGCGCTCCGCAGGTTATATCCGAATCCCGCGCTGCATTCCTGTATGCGAAATATGCCAAAACCGTCGCTCTGGATTTGGAGCTCCTGCGTCAAAGCGCGCTGGTAATTGACATCGGCAGTTCTACGCTGGATTTTGCCTATATCGTGGATGGCCGTGAAACCGGCGTGGGCACGTTCGGGGATACGCACCTGGGCGGGGGGCTGCTGGACGCGCAGCTGCTGGCTCGCGCCGTGGAACGCAGCAAGGACCGCGACGCGATCCGCACGGTGTTTTCCAAAAGCCGCAGTTGGTACAGCTATTGTGAAATCGAAGCCCGCAAGCTCAAAGAGCAGTATTATTTAAAAGCCGCGCAGGAATCTGACGCGAACGTTAAAAAAACACTGCGCGTCTGCTACGACGGCACGCAGAAACTACAGTTATATCTGGATGGTGAGGAAGCCGGTTCTCTGATTCATGAGCCGCTATCTGCGCTTGGCGGGGACAGTTTCGTCACGGCCTTATCGCACTCCCTTCGCAGCGCAAAAGAGGTTACCCGCGACCAGCCGCCAAAGCTGGTACTGTTAACCGGCGGCGCTTCCCGAATGCCTTTTTTTCAGGCACAATGCCGGGAAACGTTTGCCGACGCGTTAATCGTGGTATGCGGCGAACCGGAGTTTTCCATTGCCAAAGGGTTGGCTTACGCGGGCTGGGTGGATGAAAACCTGCGCGCTTTCCGAAAAGCCGTGCGTGAGGAAATTACCGACGAGCGTGTGAGCGCGGTAGCGAGCGCGGCCTTGCCGGAGTTGGTGCCCAGCGTGGCAAACGCGCTTGTGGAACTTACGCTTAGCGAGGCGGCCGTGCCCGTAGCCGGCGCGTGGCAGCGCGGCGATATCGAAACCCTCAAACAGATGAACGAGCAAATGCAGCGCCGCATTGAGCGTGTGCTTTCCTCCCCCATGGCAGAGCAGGCGCTCGCGCCCGTACTGGCCCTGTGGATGAAGGAACTTAACGGTATTTTACAGTCAATGGTGGATCCGATCTGCGACCGTTACCATGTACCGCGTGAAGAAATGCGTTTGAGTTTTGTATCCACAGGCGGCGTGGCCAATTTGCAAGTAGGTGCGCGGGAATTGATGGAATTCCGTTTCGTCGGCACGTTGGTAGGCGTAGTGGTCAGCGTGGTAAGCGCGATGCTCTGCGGTGGCGGCGGGTTGGCGCTGATTGCCGCGGGCCCTGTAGGCTTGCTGGCTGGCGCGGCAGTAGGCGCGGTGGTCGCGGCGTTCGGTTGGCCGGCGATCACGGAATGGATGATGAGCGTTCGCCTGCCTCGCGCCTTGCGCCGGATGGACGTGGAAAAACGCCTTAACAGTGAAAGCACCCGCAAAACGCTTCGCGATGCACTGGTACGGGAACTTTCCAAAAAAGACGGCGAGTTCCAAAAGCAGGTGGTTTCCCGCTTTACGGACGCGTTCCAAAAATACCTTTTCCAAACCGCGCAGGAGGCGGAAATTCCCATCCAGTAGCCCTTTATCCGCTTTACGGCCTCCCCGCCGTGTCATGCGTGGGTTTTTTGATTGGATCAACGAGTTTGTTCTTTTCCTGTTCGTCCCTTGAAAACGTTATACAATGCCTATACAATACTAACGGCTGCCCAATTTGTATACGTTTGAAAGGATTGCACTGATGGAAAAAATCCGGATGTCCACGCCGCTGGTGGAAATGGACGGCGACGAGATGACGCGCGTGATCTGGCACATGATTAAAGAAAAACTTCTTTTGCCGTATATTGATTTGAAAACGGAATACTACGATTTGAGCCTGAAACATCGCGACGAAACGAACGATCAGGTTACGATGGACAGCGCTTATGCCGCGCAGCGGCTGGGTGTCGCCGTTAAATGCGCCACCATCACCCCCAACGGCCAGCGTGTAACGGAATATAACCTGAAGCAAATGTGGAAGAGCCCCAACGGCACCATTCGCGCGATTTTGGACGGTACTGTTTTTCGCGCGCCCGTACTGGTAAAGGGCATTACCTCTTGCGTTATCAACTGGAAAAAGCCAATTATCCTGGCGCGCCACGCCTATGGCGATATCTACCGCAACGTCGAGTATCGCGTGCCCGGCAAAGGCCTGGCTGAAATTTGCTTTACGGATGAGGACGGCCACGAAACGCGCCTGCCTATCCACCAGTTCAAGGGCCCGGGCGTTATTCGCGGCATGCACAATACCGACGAAAGCATTTTGAGTTTCGCTCATTCCTGTTTCCGCTACGCGCTGGATTGCAAACAGGATCTGTGGTTTTCCACCAAGGATACCATTTCCAAAACCTACGACCACCATTTTAAGGATATTTTCAGCGATCTGTATGAAAATATCTATAAAGCGGATTTTGAGAAGGCCGGTATCACCTATTTCTATACGCTGATCGACGACGCGGTCGCGCGCGTGATCCGCAGCGAGGGCGGCTTCATCTGGGCGCTGAAAAACTACGACGGCGACGTAATGAGCGATATGCTGGCCACCGCTTTCAGCAGCCTTGCCATGATGACCAGCGTGCTGGTTTCCCCGCACGGCCAGTACGAGTACGAGGCCGCGCATGGCACCGTGACGCGCCATTATTACCGGTACCTCAAGGGTGAGGAAACCAGCACCAACCCCGTAGCCACCATCTTTGCCTGGACGGGCGCGCTGAGCAAGCGCGGCGAGCTGGACGGGATTCCCGAGCTATGCAAATTCTCCGCCGCGCTGGAGGCGGCTACTGTTGCAACCATTGAAAGCGGAAAAATGACCAAGGACCTTGTCCCGCTTTTTGAGGGCGAAGCACAGTCGCTTTCCACAGAGGCTTTTCTGGATGCAATCGCCCAAGGGCTTTCAGCCAGACTCGACTGAATATGAAGCAACATCAAACCGGCGCGAAGCGGAACGCTTCGCGCCGGTTTGGTTTATACTATGCCTGGCCACAGCACCGCCAGAAGCGTGGAAAGCGAATTGCCCATGATCAGCCGGATAGCAATAATCAGCAGCAAATGCAACGGATAGAACCCGTATCCCAGCCATTTGGGCAGTTTCAACCCCGTGCGCGTACGAATGAGGATAAACGGCAGCGCAAGCCACATCAGCGCCTGCATCCTGAAAAGCGGAGTAATCACCGGTCCGACAATGGGCCAATCGAGGAATGAAAGCTTCACGCCCGCAAAGGAGGTAACCAGGCTGTTGTTTGAGCCCCAGAACATGGCGAATGCAAGGAAAACCGCCAGCAGCGCGCCGCGGTTTTTACGCGCCGCGTACATAAACAGGATCAGGGTCAGCCCCCTCCACCCATAATCCACGTTGAACAGCCCCACGAACGCGTAACATAACAATGGCGCCCAGAATTGGCTGCCATAGCGCTTTTTTTGGATGCCCGCAATGGCCATCACGCCCAGCCACAGCAGAAACAGAATGTTCAGTTTATCCCATTGGTTGCCAAGCGCGACCATGTTAATCGGCTGGGAGATCGCCGCCAGCAGCAACAGCCGCCATGCGTAGCGGAAGATATCGTGCGTATATTCGCATCCAACCACTAGGCACCACACATAGATCGGCATTGCAATCCTGCCCAGCGCCCGCATTTCCGTAAGATTGCCAAAAACAGCCAAGCCCAGGTGATCCACCAGCATAAAAACCAGTGCGATTACTTTTAACCATGAGGTGTCCAGGTTTCCCGCCGGTGGTTCCAGACGCCTATCGCTGATCGCCTGTGCCTGCATACGCAACGTCCCCTTCCACTATTTGAATGATTATAACACATGCGTCTTCGGCTGCCAAACAGTGTGTGCGCTTTCATGAAAGTTTCAATACGCGTTCATACGGCTATCACGTAAAACGATTATGGTGGTCGGGTAGCGGCTGGTATTTGCCGGCTTGTCCCACCGCCGTTGCTTCCCAAAAGTTTGTTTTTTTGCTATACTGTACCTTAGAAAAGGTTACGCGCAGGAAGAAGGGGCAATATGAAGCTGCTCATCGTGGACGACGAACAAAAAATTCGCGGGTTGATCGGTAAGTACGCGGCGTTTGAAGGCTATGAATACGCGGAGGCCGAAAACGGGATGCAGGCTGTTGAAATCGCCCGAAACACGCCGTTTGACCTGATTATTATGGATATTATGATGCCGGAACTGGACGGATTTTCCGCGTCCAGAGAAATCCGTAAAACCTATCCTGCCGTGCCGATTATTCTGCTTTCGGCGCGCGGCGAGGAATACGATAAAATTCACGGTTTTGAGCTTGGCATTGACGATTATGTGGTGAAGCCCTTCTCCCCCAAGGAATTAATGCTTCGCATCGGCGCGGTTTTACGGCGTGTACGCGGCACAGCTCCCGGCGAGGAAGCTCACCAAACCGCGGTGATCGAGGGCATGACGGTGGATTACACAGCCAGGCGCGTAACCATTGATGGAACGGACGTCGAGTTATCCCCCAAGGAATACGACTTGCTCTTTTTCCTGGTTCGCAACCGAGGCATCGCCCTCACACGCGATAAACTGATCTCCGAAGTCTGGGGCTATGATTTTTTTGGCGACGACCGAACGCTGGATACCCATATTAAACTTCTGCGCAGGCAACTGGGCGATTATGCCAAGTATATTGTAACTCTCAGAGGAGTTGGATACCGTTTTGAAAAAGCGTGATTTCCTGCCTAAAAACGGCACCGCGCGCCGTGTGGACTTATCCCAGTCTGTTCGCTCCTTTTTTACACGTCTGTTCGCGCCACTGAACCGGTTGGGAATCCGCGGGCGCACTTTTATTTATTTTTTAATTTTTACCACAGCGCTGCTCGCGTTGCTGTGGGTGTTCCAAATTGCGCTGCTTCCCAGCTTTTATCAGTTGAAAAAAACCCAAATGCTCACCGCTACGGTAAATACACTGGCGCAGAATATTGACAATCCCGATCTTCAGTTGCTGGCGGACCGCATTTCCGAAGCCAACGACGTGATGGTGCTGATCCTCAACGAACAGGGTGAAAGCCTGATCGCTTCCAGCGCCCCCCGCGACGGCGCCAGCCAACGCATCTCAAATCTTGACCTTCACCGCTATATCAACCAGGCTAAAGCGCAGACGTCGACAATCTATCAAACCTATAGTAATAGCAATATGGATGACATGCGTATGAACGGATATGATGTAAACCGTTTCAGCGGCCCCGTACCGCCTGCCAGCCATGGGCTTGCCCGCAGTATGATCGCGGTGCGCCAGGTAAGCACACAGGACGGCACGCCATGGTACATACTGCTAAATACACAGGTCACGCCTGTGGAGGCCACCGTGCATACGTTAAGCAGCCAGTACCTGTTTATCGCGGGCTTTATGGTTCTGTTATCCTTCCTGCTTTCGCTGGTGCTTTCCCGCCGGATCGCCCAACCGATTATCGACACCAGCGAGGCTGCCGTAGAACTTTCCGAGGGACGCTTTCAGCCGGCTGTTACCAGCGTAAGCTACCGCGAGATTCGCGATTTGAACCAAACACTTACCAAAGCTGCCAAGGATCTGCGGCGTGTGGAAGATATGCAGCGCGAACTGATCGCCAATATATCCCACGACCTGCGCACGCCGCTTACGTTAATTGAAGGGTACGCCGAAGCCATGCGCGACCTGCCCGGCGAAAACACGCCGGAAAATATGCAGGTAATCATAGAGGAAACCCGTCGGCTGACCAGCCTGGTGAATACGGTGCTGGAATACAGCGCCGGTAAAAACGGCATGATCAACATTGAACCCTCCGTGCACAATCTAACCCAGGGTATCCGAAGAATCCTGACCCGTTATCGGAAACTGACCGAACAGGACGGTTACCATATCCTTTTCCAATATGATCGGGAAGTTACAGTGAACGCGGACGAGATGAAGATGGGTCAAGTCGTTTACAACCTGGTCAATAACGCGCTTACCTATACGGGCGACGATAAAACCGTTTCGATTGCCCAAAGCGTTTCGGGCGGCATTGTGCGGCTGTCGGTAAAAGACAGCGGCGAAGGCATATCACCGGAAGAACTGCCCTTTATTTGGGATCGGTATTATCGTGGGCAAAAACTGCATAAACGCGCGGCCGTCGGTACGGGCCTGGGGCTGAGCATCGTAAAAGGTATTCTGGACGCGCACCGTTTGCACTACGGCGTGGAGAGCGCGGCGGAAACCGGCACCACGTTCTGGTTTGAGCTTCCCGTTACGTCCGAAGCGATCTTGCCTGAAAATGACCCCGACGATGAAACCTGAAAAGGCTCCCCGTTCGCCTTTACGCGACGGGGAGCCTTTTAATAAACTGTTAATATCCGAAATTACTGAGCGCCGCGGCCAGCAATATGCTTCCCAAAAGGATAACCGCCAGGATAAGGGCAATCACACGGGTCGCGCTGATCTTGGCTTTGCCTTTTTTTCGGTTCTGTGCGGGCAAGCGTTTTCCCTCCCTGTCGAAATGTTTGCATATGGCAACGAAGGGATTATACCATAACCCCAATGCGTACGCAAACCGTTTTATTACGTTTTTACAGGCAGCCTTTTTTTTGCATCGTTTCCAGCGTGCGAATTAGCGCCAGCTTGCCGTGGCTGTAGCTCAGCCCGCCTTGCAGGTATACGGTGTAGGGCTCTCGCATGGGCGCGTCGGCGCTAAGCTCGATGCTTGCGCCGGACACAAAGGTACCCGCCGCCATGATGACCGGTTCCTGATAGCCGGGCATGTCCCAGGGCTCGGGAACGGCCATGCTGTCCACAGGCGACGCGGCTTGTATCCCCTGGCAGAAAGCCATCAGCCGCTCCGGCGTACCCAGTTCCAGCGCCTGAATAATATCGCTGCGGGGTTCGCCTGCCTTGGGCGCGGTTTTCATGCCCATACCCGCAAATAGCGCGGCCGCGAGCGTTGCGGTACGCGCCGCCTGCGCCACCGTGTGCGGCGCCATAAACAACCCCTGATAAAACGGCTGGTAGCCCGCCGCATAGCTGCCAATTTCCAGGCCTACGGAAGGCGCGGTCAGCCGCCTGCCAATCCGTTCGATCAGCTTTTTTCGTCCAACCGCATAGCCGCCTGTCGGCGCCAGCCCGCCGCCCGGATTTTTAATCAAGCTGCCTACGCACACGTCCGCGCCGTAGTGCGTCGGCTCTTTTTCACACACGAACTCGCCATAGCAGTTATCCACCATCAGGCAGGCGTAAGGAAACTCCCGATGCAGCATCTGCGCCAGCGGTTCCATCTCCTCGGGCAGCAGCGAACGCCTGGCGGCATAGCCGCGGCTGCGCTGCACGGCCACCACGCGCGTGTTGGGCTTCATCGCGGCGCGGATAGCCGGCAGATCCAGGCAGCCGTTACAATCCAGTTCCACCTGCGCGTAACTCACGCCCATTTCCCTGAGCGATCCGGGCTCTGGCCCGCGAATGCCGATTACACCTTCCAGCGTATCATAGGGCGCGCCGGAAGCGTAAAGCAGCTCGTCGTCCGGAAGCAGAAGACCGAACAGGCATAGCGAAAGCGCGTGCGTACCCGAGGCGATCTGCGGCCGAACCATCGCGCTCTCCGTGCCAAATACATCAGCGAATATCGCTTCCAGCGTGTCGCGGCCGATATCGCCATATCCGTAACCGGTGGTTGCCGCAAAATGGCGTGTCGACACTTCGTGCTTTTG
>JADGQP010000188.1 GCA_017881705.1 Christensenellaceae bacterium | reverse complement strand
TGACTGCGCTGATCGACCTGCTGGTAGCTGGGTTTACAAAGCGCTGTGCAGTTGCGCTGCTGGGTTCGCTGGCCGGAACGCTGGTGACCTGTCTGCTGGCTGTGTTGCTGACCGGCTGGCTGAAGCTGGATGGCGGGGACCTGCCCTACGTGGTGCCGCTGCTGTCGCAATCCGCCCTGCAGGTAAACGTGCGGGATCTGTACATCGGCATGATGTTTATTGCCAACTCCGGCGCGCTGATGGATCTGAGCATGGATATATCCGTGGGCTGCCAGGAAGTGCAGCGCCATTGCTCCGATATTGCGCGCGGCACGCTGCTGAAAAGCGGCATGACGATTGGGCGCGGAGTGCTGGGTACGATGGCGACCACGCTGATGCTGGCCTATTCCGGCAATTACCTGTCGATGCTGATGTATTTCATGGGGCAGGGCACGCCGCTGATGGATGTGATCAACCTGAAGTTCGTTGCCAGCCAGCTTGTGAACACGCTGGTGGGTAGTTTCGGGCTTGTGGCCACCGCGCCACTGTCCGCGGTGATCGCCTCAATGGTTTATACCCGCGGGCATGTGGACACGCCGGCGCGTGCTGTGGCAGAGAATACGGTGCAGTAAAAAGAAATGGTTCAACTCTTACCCAGTGCGATATAATAGAAGCGAAGGTTTCCCCTGAACCGATAAAAAGAGGGGAAACCCGCCAAGATGACGCATTGGGACTGTTCTTTATGGACGGAGGTTGAACCGATGAAATATTTAATTGAGAATGTCCACGGGCGCGAGATTATCGATTCCCGCGGAAACCCCACGGTGGAAGCCGTGGTGACCCTGCAAAACGGCGTGGAGGCGACCGCGTCTGTACCCAGCGGCGCGTCCACCGGTCAATTTGAGGCGTTGGAACTGCGCGACCAGGATCCGGCTCGCTTCGGCGGCAAGGGCGTGCTGAAGGCCGTCGGCCACATTAACGGTGAGATTAACCGCGCGCTGCATGGCATGGACGCCGCGCAGACCGCGGAAATAGACCAGACGATGATCGCGCTGGATGGCACAAAGGATAAATCCCGCTTGGGCGCCAACGCCATCCTGGCGGTGTCGCTGGCCGCGGCCAGGGCTGCCGCGCAGGCGCAGGGCGTGCCGCTGTATCGCTTTCTGGGCGGCGCGGCGGCGCATACGCTGCCTGTGCCCATGATGAACGTGCTAAACGGCGGCGCGCACGCTACGAACAACGTGGATATCCAGGAGTTTATGATTATGCCGGTCGGCGCACCTTCTTTCACCGAAGGGCTGCGCTGGAGCGCCGAGGTATTCCACGCGCTGGCGGGCATTCTGAAAAAGGACGGGCTTTCCACCGCCGTGGGTGACGAGGGCGGCTATGCTCCCAACCTGCAAAGCGACGAGGAGGCCATCCAATACCTGCTGCGCGCGATTGAAAAAGCCGGCTATAAGCCCTATGAGCATTTTATGCTCGCCGTGGACGCCGCCTCCAGCGAGTGGAAAACCAAGGACGGCTATACGCTGCCCAAACACGGCACCCATTACACGACCGTTGAGCTGATTGCCTATTGGAAAGGGCTTGTGGAGAAATACCCCATTGCCTCTCTGGAGGACGCTTTAGCCGAAGAGGACTGGGAAGGCTGGAAGAAGCTCAACGCTGAGCTGGGCGCCAAGGTGCAGCTGGTGGGGGACGACCTGTTCGTGACCAATACCCAGCGGTTGATGCGCGGCATTAACGAAGGCAGCGCGAACTCCATCCTGATTAAACTCAACCAGATTGGCTCCCTCTGGGAAACCATCCAGGCGGTGCAGATGGCGCACAAGGCCAATTATACGGCTGTGATTTCGCACCGCTCCGGTGAAACGGAAGATACCACCATCGCCGACTTGGCCGTGGCGCTTAACGCAGGCCAGATTAAAACCGGCGCGCCCAGCCGCACCGAACGCGTGGCGAAGTACAACCGCCTGCTGCGCATTGAAGAAGAATTGGGCGCGGCCGCGAGCTACCCGGGTAAGCACGCGTTTCGCGTCTGACGGGAAGAACGTAATAGGAAAAGGGCCGCAGGTGTTACCCGCGGCCTTTGCCTGTCAAAAAAGTGGACTTCGCCACTTTTTTGAGTTTCGGGTATTGTTTGCGGCCCTGCCGCAAACTCCTCGCCCGACCGGCAAAGCCGGTCGATACGAACGGCAATCAGAGGGCTGAGGCCCTCCGATACCTCCTGAAATCAGGTTTCTTTGACAGTCTAGGGCCGCGGGCGTTACCCGCGGCCCTTTAGCTGCCGACAATGCGACTGAACAGAGCGATTGCTTTTCGCCCGTTCGCAAGCTCATGACCTGCTGTGCACGGGTGATCTGTATTCCGTGGGCTTTAAGTGCCGGTTTGCCCAGGCGCAGGCGCTGTATGCCAACGAGCAGGTAAAGGTCATGAGGAAGATGCCCATGGCGGATAGGGCGGTGGCGCGCAGGAATTGCGGATTTTAGCGGACAGCCTAGCGCTCTGCGGCCCGCCGGACGAACCCTACGGGTATGCCTGTTGATTTGAAAACGCACGTTCGCTTAAATACGTGAAACGTGCGCTTTTTGATTCTCTATTTTGCTATATTTTATTCAAGCACGAATACACCGGAGCTTGCGAGCAGTTTTATGCTGTGACGAGGTGTGAAGGTGAAGGTGCAGCGGCGGAATGTCAAGACTTTACGGCGAAATCATAGCGTAAAGCGGCGTGAGATCGGGGGAGGTTTTAATGCTTAAAATGAGGTTTAACCGCCCTATACACGGCATACGCGAGCGTACAGGCGCATAGCAGCCCGCTGGCCAGCAGCCACAGGGCGCGGAAACCAAGCGCCGCGGTGACCCAATAACCGCACAGCGAAGCCAATAACACGCCTATTTGCAACAGAAAGGAAAACAGCGAAAGGATGCTCGCGCGCTGTGCCGAGGGCGCTTCCCGGTTGAGCAGCGTACTTTCAGCCACGCTTGAACCGCCCAGGAACAGGTACCCAAGCGCGTAGCTACCCACGAACGTTACTGCACCGCTGGAAAGCCACAGAGCAAACAGGCTCGCGCCCCAAAGCGCTTTCTGAGCCAGCATCAGTACCGCTGTGGTATGCGGCGCACGGGTCAACCGCCATTCCGTAAACTTGCTGCCCAGAATAACTGCCCCGAAGCCTATAAAATTCACCGCGCCAAGCATCCAGGGCTCTGGATTGTAACTGGCCAGAGCGGGCTGCCAGTAGGTTTCCACAACAAAGATGGCGAAGCCGGAAAGAACCGTAAAGACAACCAGCATCCGCACGACACCGCGACGTTTCACAAACCCCAGGCTTTCCCTCAGATGCGCGCCCAGACGCGGACGATCTTCCGGAGCGACGGAACTGCGAGGCGCTTCGTGTACGGTAAACAGGGTAAACGCAAGCATCGTGGCGACAAGCGCCATGCAGGCCAGTATGTTGCCTGAGTATGCGGTACCCAGGCCTGCCAGCAAGCCGCCCGCCAACGCGCCTACGGCCAGCCCCACACTTTCCAGTATGGATAAACGGGCAGTCACCTTCACTAGTGCGGCTTCGTTTGTCGCCTCGTCGATGGCCAGCGCGTCGATGCTGCCGGAGGCGAAAGCGCGGCCCAAACCGTTGAGCACCATGGCAAGCAGCAGAATTTCAAAACTTCTGGACACGAGAAAAAGCGCATAAGCTGCCAGCACGAGAAGCGAGGATACGACGTACGAAAGCTTGCGCCCGAACAGATCGGCAAAAACACCGCTGGGGAACTCGGCAGCGATCACCGTGAAAGAATACGCCCCGAGAGCCAGCGACAGGGTGGCCAGGGTCGCGCCGTGGGACAGCGCCATCAGCGTGAGCACGGGGGAGATTACGCCTGTGGCCAGGCTTCGTAACAGAGCGACCAGCTGCAAATTTTTACGCATGGTCGTCCTCCGTCACGGGGTAGGCGATCAGCGCGTATTCCCAGGGCTCGCCGCCGCTTTCCGCCGTTTCGTGCTCCCGAAGGAAGCGTTGTATTATCCGTTGCAATTCCGCTGCCTCCTCGGGTTTCAGGCGCGTTACGCCCCAGAGTGCATCGCCGTAAGGTGGGCAAACCCCCGCGGGCTTTTGAGCCCGCTCCAGATAGCGGACAAAGCCGCCGAATACGCCGTTTACACCGTTTTGGATCAGCGCCAGGCGCTGCGGCCTGTTATCGTCGTCGCTTTTGCCCCCAATGCTGATCGTGCGTGGCGGGGCGGTATAATAATGCGCGGTGATGCCGCGCATACTTTGGGTGTGGTCAAGTACAATGAGGTTCAATCCCATCAGCCGGTTGATGTGGTACTGCACCGAGGAAGGGGAAACGCCCATTTTAACGGACAGCTGCTTGGGGGTCATTGGCCGACCGGCAAGGGTCATCAGCCGCAGCAGCCTTTGCCGCTGGGGATTTACGTATATATCCAGTTCCTTTTTATCGCGCAGTACGATGGGTTCCATGCCGACACCCTTTCTGCTTTACGTTTCGACAAATATAACACAACAATTATTGTTACGTCAAGGGCAATTTGGAAATTTGCAGGAAACTCCAAAGTCTGCTTTGGAGCCCGTGTTACCTTGCCGGAGGCGCCGCATAAGGTGGTGTTTTTACACCTTATGCGGCGCTGCAATGCGTGTGCGAATCCATTATACGCAGGCTTTTCCGCTGGTGTGTCGGCGGCCTGAACCGACGAGAAGCCGGTTTAAGATGTGCAAGGGTTATTGGCGTTTATCCTTGGCGGCGGTCAGCAACTGTTTCATGGCACGCTTGCCACCGAACATCCGTTGGATCTTCGCGGCTTCGCGTCCACGGGCGGAAAGGCTTTCGTACTCTGCCTCCCGCCGGATTTTCAGGTAATTTTCGTATCTGCGTCTGTCCAACGCGCCGGTATCCAGCGCGGCGCATACGGCGCACCCCGGCTCGCGCGTATGCGAGCAGTCTGCGAAACGGCACCCTGCTGAAAGCGCTTCGATGTCCTGAAAGGAGTGGCTCAGGTCTGCGGCTTCCATGCCCAGTTCTCGCATACCCGGGGTGTCGATTACCACGCCGCCCTGTGGCAGCAGCGTCATCTGCCGGTGTGTGGTGGTATGGCGCCCTCGGCCCTGTGTGCTGAGTTCCGATACCTGCATGCGCT
>JADGQP010000187.1 GCA_017881705.1 Christensenellaceae bacterium | reverse complement strand
TAAAACACAAGTTCTTAGACTATAGCTCGTTTACGAGTGGTAGGGCAAGAATTGCAATTGATAGATCGTTCGGTGCGTCTTGAGATGCGGCCAGTAAATTCGCCTTGAAGGCGCGGTGCATACCACCGGCTCAGCCGGTGGTTTTAATTTTTCGCCGTTCCAGGTAGGCATTCATCCCAGGCTGGTTGGCAGGAAAAAACGGTTTTGGCAGCGCGTCAGGTGCAAAGAACCGCAGTTCCTCCACCTCCGCCTCCTCGGGGCGAAGCGTGCCGTGATATTTACGGCACACAAACAGGATATCCACGTTGCTCACCGGGTCGCCGTTTGGGTAGGTGTAACGCATTTCCTCGCCGGAAAAAACGCCCAGCAGTGTCAGTTCCTCCGCAATCAGGCCGGTTTCCTCTTGCAGTTCCCTCGCGGCGGCGTCTTCCACGCGCTCGTACAATTCTACCGCGCCGCCGATATACGCCCAGTTTTGGTTGTCCGCGCGCTTTTCCAGCAGCACCTCACCGTGTTCATTTTCCACGATCACCGACGCGCCGCATTGCATCAGCGGGATTTTACCCACCCGCCGCCGCATATCCCGCATGTATTCGCCCATGTTCCCTCACCGTTCTGCGGGGTGTATCGCTGCTTTAAGAGGCTCCAGGTCCACGCCATGCGTATCCTCAAGCGCCTTGTATAACTCGGTGAGAATCGTATGCACGCCGCCCGCCACGTCGCTTTCCACGTTAAGCGGCATCACAGGGTCGTGTACGGAAAGCCTGAGCAGGAACCACCCGTTGTTCAGTCCCCCGTCCAGATCAAAACTGATGCGAACGCCTTCGCGGTTATCCGGCGCAATATGCCAACCTGTCTGCCAGGTGGCATAGTCCATAACGCTCTCAATTACCTGCTTGCCCGTCTGGGTAAAATGCTCGTCCAGAATCGGCAGGCGGATCTCCGTGCTTTCCACCGGCTCCTTAAGCCCATCCAGCAGGGAACCCAGCGCGCGACCCTGCTGCTTCAGCTGCATGGCCTTGATGAGCAGCAGCGTAACCAGATACATGCCGTCGTCCAGAAAATGATTGTCCCGGAGCGCGGCATGGCCGCTGGTTTCGATGGCCAGCGGACAGTCGATGCCCGCGGCGTTAAGGCGTATCGCTTCATCGATTACATTGCGGTAGCCGCGTTTATAGCGGTAATGCACGCCGCCCCATTCCTGAATGAATTCCGCCAGGCCCGAGGAGGTTACGGAATCCGTTACGATGGTGGCCCCCGACGCGTTTTCAAGCAAGATTACGCTGATGAGCGCAATCAGGCGGTTACGGTTAATCTCCTTGCCGGTGGAATCCACAATCGCCGCACGGTCACAATCCGCATCAAAAATAACGCCCAGGTCCGCGCCTTCGCGCAGCACCGCTTTCGCCAGCGAATCCATGGCTTCCGCGTTTTCGGGGTTGGGGATGTGGTTGGGAAAGTGGCCGTCCGGCTCCAGGAACTGGCTGCCTTCGGTCCATGCGCCCAGGCTTTTCAGCAGCTCGGCATAAAATCCGCCAGCGCCGTTTCCGGCGTCCACCACCACGTGCAACCCTAAAAGCGGCTGTGTCACCTCGGGGTTGACGCCGTCAATCATCAGCTGGCTCAAATGCTGGGCATAGCGCGGCAAAAAGAGCTGCTGTTTTACGCTTCCGCGCCGCGCCGCAGCGGGCGCGCCATCCTGCGCAAGCGCCAGAAGCTCGTCCAGTTCATGAAAGCTCAGGCCGCCCGCGTCTGTGAAAAACTTTAGCCCGTTGAGTTTCCACGGGTGGTGGCTCGCTGTAACCATCACGGAGCCGTCGGGCGCAAACCCCTCGGTTAAAATGGCCATATACATGGCGGGGGTAGTGCACATGCCATAATCCACGGCGTTCGCGCCGGCGTCCGCCACGCCCTCGGCCGTTGCCGCAAGCAGCATTGGGCCGGACACGCGGCTGTCCCGTCCCAGCGCGACAGTGAGTTTTTCCGGCGGCAGGTTTTTCCTTTGGGATAGCAGCCGTACAAAAGCGGCGCCCAGTGCGCGAGCTACTTGCGGCGTCAGCACAGCATCCTCGCCGATGGCTGTGCCGCGCACGTCCGAGCCGCTTTTCAATGTTCGGAAATCCATACGTTCTCCTTTCGGTCCTGCCCTTTTAGGCCGCCGTTTACGCGTCCAGCGCAGCCATGCCTTCGTCCGCAACGCCGCGCAGCAGCGCGTACAGGGGCTTCAGGCGAAGCATATCCTGCGAGCACCGCTCAACGACCTCCCGTGTATAAACGGTTTGCAGCGACACGTTCGTACGTTTTACATACAGCTCTTTCAGGGGGTAAATCTCTTTGAGCGCCTGGGGCAGAACATCCGGCACAGCCAAACGCTGGTATCGGTCCCCGTATATGTTCAGGTCTTGTTCCGGCACACGCGCATCTTTTAAGGCGCGCAGCACAACTTCCGGTTTTTGAAGCATCTTCCGGCGCAGCGCGTCCATCGCCGGACGGTTGTAGCCCCAAAACCCGAGGCCCCATTCCACATGTTCGGGCGAAAGCTCGAACCAGTACATCGCGGATGTATCCCGCACCTCGCCCCCGCGGCGGAACAGCAGCCATAAATGGTCGCGGTAAGGCGTTTTATCCTTGGAAAAACGCGTGTCCCGACGGATACGGGCCAGGCACTTATCCGGCCGAAGTTCCATATCGTCCGCCACCTGCAGCGCGGTAGGGGCCATCGCCTCGATAAACGCGTAGAACGGCTCGCGTATGAACCTTTCGTATTCATCCCGGTGCGCGTTAAAGTAGCTCGCCTCGTTATGAAACCGAAGGTCCAAAAAAAAGCGTACCGTTTCCTCAGGGAAACCCTCGAACATACGCGTCGTCCCTCCCTTGCTCCATAGGCTTATTATACAAGGGGTTGCGGCGAAACACAAGCCCGAAGCAGCACATACAGGCGGATAAAAAAGGCCGCCCGCAGCACTTGGCTTACGGGCGGCCTTAAAATCATGTTGGCTTACTTCTTGGTTTCTTCCTCGCTGGTACGGCGGTGCCTGTGCTTGGCGGATGTTTGTTTGTCTTCGGGTTCTACCGCCGCGTCGGCCGTCTGCGGTTTCTTAATCTCTGCCGTACTTGTGGTATCGGCGGCCGGCTCGTTCGTAAAGCCGTCCTGTTCGTGGTAAACCTCCTGCACGTCGGCAATCGCTTCCGTCTCGGCGGTATTCGCCTTGGGCCTGCGGTAGGCTTCCTGCACGCCAGCCTGCGGCTCCGCCGCGTCACTCTGTTTTGCCTGAGCCTGTTGCTGGGCGTTACGGATATACTTTAAGTGCGGCAGTTCTTCCTCGGTAATTTGTGCACCGTCCGTCGTTTCCCGATTCTCCAACGTCGTTTCCTGTGCCTCGGCGGACGATTCCTCGGCCACGGTTTCCGGTTTTTCTGTTTCTTCTATGGGCGTTACATAATCCCTGCGTTTGGCGCGGTCCAAATGATCCAGCGCAGCTTCGGATTCTTTTCTCTCTTTCAGGCGTTTACGGGTGGCTAACGCCAGCAGCACGAGCACGCAGATCAGCAGGATACCGCTTACCCATAAAAGCGGGTAGAAGAATGCGCGGATCAGCTTGGGCGTGGTCCCTACGGCGGGGTTGCTGATGGGAACATAGGTTACCACCGCATACGTGGGTTCCGGCGTGGGCTGCGCAGGCACCATTGTGGCTGGCTGCGCCGTAGGTACGGAGAACGCGATTTGGATTTCGTTGCTCTGGAATGTGCTGGAAATGTTCAGCACGTCTACCGTAACGGCGGAAAACTGATATTTACCGGCTATGCTTAACAACGCGTCGCGAGTGATTTTGCGGCTCTGCCCCACGGGAATGGACGGGATGGTGTACAGCAGCGTTTTCGCTTCGTAAACCTCTACGTTGGCAGCGTCCACGTCGCCGTCGTTTTCAACCGTGATGGTAAAGCGCACGGTTCCGGGCTGCTCGTATACTTCCGTGCGATCCGCCGCCGCTACGACGTTTAAATGCACGCTCTTGTTGGGATCCACGGCTGTAAGCGTAAGGGAATCTGTTTTTAGGGTCACCGTAGTGCCCGTGTCGTCAATGGCGGTAATGGTAAACTGGTAGTTTGTCGTTTCCGTCAGGGTAATTTCCTTGTCCAGTTTCAGCGTTTTCCCGGCGGCCACCTGTTGGTTGGTGAATACGTCGCCAAGCGTGGCATCGGTTACGCGAACGTCGGAATAATTGACGGTGCCGCTGTTTTTTAATTGCAGCGTAAGGGTTACGGTGCCGTTGATGGCCACGCCTTTGGCGCTGGCGGTGAGGGTGGCGGTTAAAGCCGCCTCGCCGTACAGAATCTCCTGTGCGTCCACGTTCACGGTTTTCTTCTCCGTGGAATCGCCGGACGTGTAGGTGATGGTGGCGCTGCTGGTAAGGTTTTTCTTGCCCATGGTTACGGGAAACTTAACCTGAGCCGTTTCACCGGCCTTTAATTCGTTGGGTACGGTAACCGTTTTCGAGCTGATGTCTTTATTTTCCTTGATGGTGATATTTTTAAGCGACACCGTACCGGTGTTGACGATATCATACTGTACCGAAACCGCCTGATCTTTGCGTGCGGTGCTGGGGGTAATGGTGCGTTTAACCTGGATATCGGTTACTGCCTGCGTAGCCTCCAGCTTCCCGCGGATGGGCTGGCTTTTTACTTCTTTTTCGCCGCTGTCGCTATACAGCGTATATTTTACAAAATAAACGATCTGCCCGTTATCCAGTGTATGCTGGTTCACATTCCACTTGCCGGTCCAGGTTTTCACCTCGCCAGCCTTGAGCGTGACCGAACCGTTTTCGCCAAAATCCGTAACCACTTCGCTGGTGGGGCTGTACAGCGTAAGGGGATCTTTCATGTCCGTATTGCCGGAATTGGATACGGTGATGGTCACCGTTACATCGCCCGGCTCGCTCAGAGAATTAGGCGAAACCTCCATGCTGCATACGATCGGGTCGTTGGTCGCCGCCAATGCCAGACCGCTCAGCAGGAGCGCCGCAACCAACAGTAACGCTGCGATGAGCAGTTTCCGTTTCATATTCGCTCGGGCGTTCAGGGGTCGCCCTACCTCCCTTCGGCATTTTCAAGCCGATTTTTCACTTCACGATGACGCCGCGGATGAATCGCGGCGGCGCTTCGAGGCCGTGACCATCCGAAACGCCGCGCCTGTCGAGCCAGTACGGCCCTTTGACCGGCGCAGGATTCTGTGCTTATTGTAGTTCATCCGCCCAAACGTGTCAAGCAAAAATGCCCCGAACCTGTTGATGCTTACGGAATACAACGTTTTACAGGTATAAAATCCTGCCTGTCGGGCGGAAAATTCGCTGCGGATCGTTGCATTCAGCCGCCGCACGTGCCAAACGCCCCTCTGCGGCGCGCTAGGAAAAAGAGGCGGTCTATGCTATAATAAGCCGAACGCATCCGACCGTTTGATGCCAAGGGAGGCTTAACGTTGTACCAGCCGCCACAGGGACCCCGCGACGAGTATGAAGAGGACGCTGCCGGCTACACCGTCAGCGACGCGCCCGCTTCTGGCTATGAAGACGGAAACGCCTACCAGGTGCCGCCTCCGGACGACGGGGATTTTACCGCGCCTAAAAAGTTTACCATTTTCAAACCGCGTCTGAGCAAGCCGAACTTTATCCTTTCGGTGCTGGTCAACGCCGTGCGCATCCTCGTGGTGGTAACACTGCTTGCGGGGTTGGCCCTGGCGGGCGCGGTGGTGGGCATCGCCAAAGCCTACGTGGAAACCGCGCCCACGCTGGATCTGGCCAAATTGAACGAACAGGACAAAACCAGTTTTATCTACGATTCCAACGGAAACGTGATTACGGATTACAAAGGAACCGAAAACCGCGTGATGGTCAGCATCGAGCAAATGCCGCTCAACCTGCAGCACGCTTTTGTGGCTGTCGAGGACGCGCGTTTTTATACACACAACGGCGTGGACCTGAAACGGATCATCGGCTCGTTTGTGAAAAATCTCGTTTCCAACACCAACGAGGGTGGTTCTACCATTACCCAACAGTTAATTAAAAACACGGTACTCAGCAGCGAGCTGAGCTATAAGCGTAAAATCCAGGAAGCCTACCTGGCCATGCAGTTGGAAACCATGTACACCAAGAACCAAATCCTCGAGTGCTATTTAAATACCATCTATCTGGGCGAAAACTATTACGGCGTAGAGGTTGCCGCGCAGGGGTATTTTGGCAAGGACCTGTCCCAGCTGACTTTACGCGAGTGCGCCATGCTCGCGGGGCTAACCAATAACCCCTACTACTATAACCCACGCCGGAATTTTTTCATCCGTCAGTCCGATACCACAGACTACGCCAAGCTTACCAACGACCGGACCGATTACGTGCTCAAGTGCATGTATGAAAACGAATTTATCACCTACCAGGAATATCAGGCCGCGCTGGTTCCCACCACCGCGACCGTGCTGAAAACCTCCACCACCGAGGGCGAAGGTATGTACCCCTACGCGCATTACGTGGAGTACGCCGTAAAAGAAGTGGTGGACGACTTTTTGAAAATCAACGGGCTGGAGGACACCAGCGAGAACCGCTACCTGATGGAAAACGAGCTGCGCACCGGCGGCTACCATGTGACTCTGGCTATCGATACGGACATCCAGACAATCGTGGAAGATACGCTGGAGAATTGGACGAAATACCCCGCCCTGCGCGACCCCAGCGATAAAATATACCGCGCCAAGAACAGCGACGGCAGCTATACCGATATTATCGAGCCCCAAGCCGCGGCGGTGGTGCTGGATTACCGCACAGGTGAGCTGAAAGCGATCGTGGGCAGCCGCACGAAGCCCACCCAACGTAAGACCCTCAACCGTGCCACCGACATGAAAATGCCCGTCGGTTCAGCCATCAAGCCCGTTTCCGTTTACGCGCCAGCCATAGAGCTGGGCGCTTCTCCTGCCTCTGTCGTATACAATATACCCGTGCCCATCAGCGGGTGGACGGATGCGAACAATAATGACACCTGGCCTAAAAACTATGGCGGCGGCGGTTACACCGGCCCCGTTACCCTGCGAAAAGCCATGATGTACAGCCAGAACGTGAGCGCCGCCTATACGATGATGAACCTGGTCGGCACAGACCGCTCGCTGGATTTCCTGTTGAAACTCGGTGTGGACCGCGGCAACATCAACGACACGCCTTTCGGCCTGGCGCTGGGTTCCAGCGGCATCACGCCCGTGCAGATGGCGGTCGCCTACGGAGTGTTGGGCAACGGCGGCGTGTACCAGTCGCCCATCTCGGTGCTGGGCATTTCCGACAGCGACGGCAATGTGGTATGGGACAGCCACCAGCAGCAGGAACGCCGCCAGGTGTTCCGCGCTTCCACCGCCTGGCTCGTCGTGGATATGATGAAGGACGTTGTCAGCGGCGGCACAGCCACCAAGGCGAAAATCAAAGGGCAGACCGTCGCCGGTAAAACAGGCACCAACAGCGACCAGCGCGGCATCTTCTTTTGCGGAATGACCGGCTGGTACTGTTCCTCCCTGTGGATCGGGCACGACAATTACAAGCCGCTGTCTTCCAAAGCATCCGGCGGCAACAGCGCCACGCTCCTTTGGCAAAGCTACATGTCCGCTATCCACAAGGCCAAAAACCTGGACGACAAGGACATTCTGGACGGCGATCCCGAAAGCTACGGGCTTACGAAGGTAACCACCTGCGCGGTCAGCGGCCAGCTGGCCACCGACGCCTGCCGCAACGACACCATGGGCTACGGTGTTGTGACCGATTACTGGTACACCCCCACCGTGCCTACCGTACAATGCCAGATGCACCGCGAGGCTCAGGTTTGCACCGAAAGCAACATGATTGCCACCCCATACTGCCCCTCCACGGTCACCAAGGGCGTGGTGGTGATTCCGCAGGGCCATCCGCTGTATAAATTCGTAAACGATCCCACTTATGGCGACGTGATTACCGAATATCTCGGTTCCTCTTCGCAAACCTGTACCCTGCACCAAACGGCAGCCTCTACGGGAAGCAGCACGGATCCTTTGGTGGAAAACACGCTGATACCCGACGCGCGGACGTTAATACAAAGCGCGCAGGGGCTGCTCAACGGCATGGACAGCGCCGGTACGGTTTATCAAAATATTACGGCCGCTATTGCCAACCTGCAGGGCGTCATCGACGGCGCATCCCCCACCAGCGCGGACGTTGCCGCCGCGATGAGCCGATTAACGCAGGCGATGGCCGCCGCGTACTGACGATTGCGCGGTGTCGCCGACGGCTTTTCATAGGTCGCCCATCCGTTCCCAAAATCAATACAAACGTAAACCGCCCGCCCCATTCGTTTGATGGGGCGGGCGGTTCAGCTTGTCAAAGAAGCCTGCTTTCAGGAGGTATCGGAGGGCCGCAGCCCTCTGATTACCGCTCGTATCGACCGGCTTTGCCTGTCGGGCGGGGAGTTTGCGGCTCTGCCGCAAACAATACCCGAAGCTTAAAAAAGTGGCGAAGTCCACTTTTTTGACAACCTGAACCGTCCGCCCCGTTCGTTTGAAGGGGCGGGCGGTTGAGCTTATCAAAGAAGCCTGTTTTCAGGAGGTATCGGAGGGCCGCAGCCCTCTGATTACCGCTCGTATCGACCGGCTTTGCCTGTCGGGCGGGGAGT
>JADGQP010000186.1 GCA_017881705.1 Christensenellaceae bacterium | reverse complement strand
CTTCGTTTTGCAGAGCGTCCAACGCCTGGCGGTAAGCCGACGTAATGGTGGCGACATAATAGGCCGTTTTCATACGGCCCTCGATTTTCAAGCTGCTCACGCCCGCATCAATCAGCGCGGGAAGATGCGGGAGCATGCACAGGTCTCCGGCGGAAAACAGCTCAGTACCGCGCTCGCCTTGCGTAAGTGGCATCCATTGGCCCGGGCGTTTCTCCTCTGCCACGGCATAATGCCAGCGGCAGGGTTGGGCACACTCGCCGCGGTTGGCGCTGCGGCCTGTCAATACGGCGCTGAGCAGGCAGCGCCCGCTGTAGGCTACGCACATCGAGCCGTGCACGAACGCCTCCAGCTCCAATTCGGCAGGTACCCCGATGCGCATCGCGCGGATGTCCTCAAGACTCATTTCCCGCGAAAGCACAATCCGCTGCGCATGTACGCTCTCGAAATAGTGGGTAGCTGTGCGGGTGTTCAGCACGTTCGCCTGGGTGCTGATATGCAGGGGCATTGCGGGCAGCGCTTCGTATAATGTCAGCGCCGCGCCCAAATCGCTCACGATTAGCGCATCCGCCCCCGCCGCCGCGGCTTCCTTTGCCGTGCGTACGTAACCTTCCATGTCGCGGTCGAAAGGCAGGGTATTCAGCGTAACGTAAAAACGCTTACCCTGCCTGTGCGTTTCCGCCGTCGCTTCCGCCAGGGTTTCCGGTGTAAAGTTTTCAGCGGCGGCTCGCAGCCCGTATTGGCTAAGCCCGCCGTATACCGCGTCCGCGCCGAAGCGCAGCGCCGCCTTCAGCTGGTCCATGCCGCCGGCGGGCGCCAGAAGCTCTGGGCTTCGCCGCGCCATTACAGGCCACGCTCCGCGTCGTATTGTTTCCAAAGCGGCGCGTACAAAGCCACCGCCGCGTTATGCTCCTCCAGCGTTTTAGAAAACACCAGCTCGCCGGTGTTGGGGTCCTTACTACAGAAATACAGGTAGTTTTCTGCCATAAAACTCTCATCCGGGTACAGCGCCGCTTCAATGGCATCCGTCGAGGGGTTGCAGATGGGGCCGGCGGGCAAGCCGCTAACTATATAGGTGTTGTACGGCGAATTCACAGCCAGGTCCGCGCTGGTCAGCGCCATGCGGCGCACACCCGTAGCGTATTGGATGGTCGCATCGCTTTGCAGTTTCATACCCGCTTTCAGGCGGTTATGGAACACGGCCGATACTTTGGCGAAATCGGCGGTTTTCGCTTCTTTCTCAATGATCGACGCAATCGTTATCGCCTGATCCAGCGTTAGCCCGGTATCGTCGGCGCGCTGCTGCCAATCCGTCGTCAGCGACGCGTCAGTCTGGCTGAGCAATTTCTTCAAAATATCCAAGGCTGAAGCGTTGGTGTAAATCTCGTAGGTATTGGGAGCCAGGTAACCCTCCAGCAGGTATTTGCGCACGCTGGCGCTCTGGGTTTTCTGCTCGTCCTGAATAAAGTAGTAATCGGTCAATCCGTCGCCGGTGCGGCACAGGGTGAGGAAATCCGAAGAGTCCTTAAACACACCTTGCGCGGTCAGGTAGGCGGCGATATCGTCCACCGTCCAGCCGGGAATCACGGTGATATCCATGGTTACAGGTTTCCCATCGCCGGTGGTGAGCTTATTGGCAATCTGGAAGATATTCATACTCTTGGACAGCTGATAGTCCCCCGCCTGGATTTTTTGCCCCATGCCGACAAAATCGCAGTAATATTTAAAAACAGAGCCGTTCTTAATAATGCCCTGATCCTTCAGGTTGTCTGCGACACGCGTGAGGCTCTGCCCGCTTACGATTGTGAAGGGGATTTGCGTTTGGCTGGTTGGGTCCACGGGGCTAAAGTACTCGTCGCTCAGCTTGCCGTACAGCGTGGAGCCAAGGCCAAACACCAGCACCAGCGCCGTAAGCACTACCAAAATCGGGCGCAGCACATGCCAAAGCCCGCTGTACCAGTAAAAACCGTATTTACGCTCGTCCCGCAACGATTCGTGATCGTATACCCGGTCGTCCTGCCTTGCCATGTTCCGCCTCCCATCCTGACTGTTTGCTTTTTTTTACATGCCCGGCAGTTCCAAATCCAGCTCGGTAGCAGCCGCCACGGCCTGAAACACCTCGCCGGTCAGCTGCTGCAAACGCATTTGCGCCAACAGGTACTGCGCCATGTCGGCGTTAAGGTATAACAGGGAGGATAGTTTGTTAAAGCGCTCCACGTCGTCATCCGAAGCCGTGCTGCCTGCCATGGCAGCCATTTGCAGCTTCGTCTGCGTGCGTTGGTATTCCTTTAGCAGCGTGCGGTTGGTTTCGTTGGCCATCACGGCTTCCCGCAGGTTTTTATACTGCTGGTACTCGTCGCTCTCGCGGAGCGCGGCGGTCAGTTGTTCCGTAGCCAGGCGAGTTGGAACGTTGTTGATCATATGTTTATCTCCTTGCCAGCCGGTTCCTTCGTGCGTCCTCTAAAAAACGGCGCATACACAGTATACCGCAAAACCGGCAAATTTTCATGCCCCAATTTACGCACGTACCGTAAAGCGGGCGCGGCTATCCGCCCTGACTGTCAAAAAAGTGGACTTCGCCACTTTTTTGAGTTTCGGGGTTTGTTTGCGGCAGAGCCGCAAACTCCCCGCCCGACCGGCAATCAGAGGGCTGCGGCCCTCCGAACCCTCCTGAAAGCAGGCTTCTTTGACAAGCTCAAACGGGCGCGGCTATCCGCCCTTACTATCAAAAAAGTGGACTTCGTCACTTTTTTGAGTTTCGGGGTTTGTTTGCGGCAAAGCCGCAAACTCCCCGCCCGACCGGCAAAGACGGTCGATACGAGCGACAATCAGAGGGCTTCGGCTCTCCGAGCCCTCCTGAAAGCAGGCTTCTTTAACAAGCTCAAGCGGGCGCGGCTATCCGCCGCGCCCGCCCCGTATTGTTCGGTTTTCCGTTCGGCCGTATCGCGTTCATACCCATTCAAAGCAAGAATACAATCGGGTTCTCAGGCGACTTTGCGTTGTTTTTAAGGAGCAAAGCCCAAGGCCAAGCCGGATTGCGTTGATGCTTGTCAACGAAGCCTCGGGATAAAAACGCGCGAGATTGAGCCTTACATGTTTTAACGAGTGTTACGCTTTTACAAGCCGGATCACGTTCCAGCTCAGGCTGGGGATGTTCACGGTCAGCTTGCCGCCATCCAGCAAGCCAACCTCACCCGCCTTGGGTGTTACGGTTTCCGGCGCGGCTTCTGTGTTTACGGCCTGCAGGTCGTTGTGGTGCAGCACACTGTGCTCCGCAACACGCAGCGCGCCAAACGCGCGCAGGTCGGCGGTAAGCGCAATATCGTCCTTCATGTCGCGGTTGACGGCGAAAATAGTGACCGAGCCATCCTCGCCAAGCGTCGCGGTTGCATCCAGCAGAGGCACGGCCTCAAAATCGCGGCAATCGTATACGGGGCTGTCCACCACGGGCCGCAGCGCCGTGCCGCGCCCGTACAGCGAGGCCTGCATCAGCGGCCAGTAGATCGTCTGTGCCCACGCTCCGCCGCCGTTACGGGTCATGATAGGGGCGATCACGTTGACCAGCTGCGCCATGCAGGCGATCTTCACACGGTCGGCGTTGCGCAGGAAGGTGATCAGCATGGAGCCCACCAGCAGCGCATCCTCGAAGTTGTACACATCTTCCAGAAGCGGCAGAGCGCGGTTCCATTTTTCCGCTTTGTAGATCGCCTTATCCTGCTCGTGAGAATGGTACCACACGTTCCACTCGTCAAACGAAAGGCCCAGTTTCTTTTTACTGCGCTTTTTCGCGCCCACCGCGTCGCAGATGGAGGCGACTTCGCGGATGAAATGATCCAGCTCCACGCTGCGCGCCAGGAAGTTCGACGTGTCGCTTTCCGGGTTGCCATAGTAGCGGTGCAGGCTCACGTAATCAATCTGTTCGTAGCATTCGCTTAGCATATCGTATTCCCAGGTAGCATAGGTGGGCATCTCGCGGGACGAGGACCCGCACGCCACTACCTCAATGGAGGGGTCCACCCATTTCATGAGCTTGGCGGCTTCGTTGGCAGCGCGGCCATATTCGTAGGCGGTTTTATGGCAAATCTGCCACGGGCCGTCCATTTCGTTACCCAGGCACCAAAGTTTGATACCAAAGGGGTCTTTACGGCCGTTCTGGATGCGCAGGTCGCTCAAATAGCTGCCGCTTGAATGGTTGGCATATTCCACAATGTTGCGCGCATCATCCGGCCCGCGGGTGCCGAGGTTTACAGCGTACATCACCTCGGAGCCCGCCTGTTTTGCCCAATCCGCAAACTCATGCAGACCTACCTCGTTGGTTTCGGTGGTGAACCAGGCTAAATCAAGGCGTTTGGGGCGACGGTCGCGCGGGCCAACGCTGTCCTCCCAGTTAAATCCGGAAACAAAATTGCCGCCCGGATAGCGGATTACCGGCACGCCCAGCTTGCGTACCAGTTCCATTACGTCGCGCCGGAAGCCCTGGCTGTCGGCGGTCGGGTGCCCCGGCTCGAAAATGCCGCCGTAGACCGCGCGGCCCAGATGCTCGATAAAGGAACCGTAAATGCGTTTGTCGATGACAGCGATGGCGTAATCCTTGTCCAGGGTCATTCTGGCTGTTTTCATGGTTTTCTCTCCTTGCGTTATCCTGGAGTTGCCTTTGCTGGTTGTGCCTTACCGGCAGGATGACGATTAACCTGCCGAAGCACACGTCACTCACATTATCGTTAATGTTATGATACCAGCAAAATAGCACAATCGCTGCGGTTTGTCAATCCAAACAGGTATAGTAAAACTGGTATTTTACAACATAAACCGTCCGAAAGCATCGCCCGTCCGCAAAGGCGCCCGTCGTTTTAAATTCATCCCTTTCGTGCAGGGAATACGGGCGCGCGCGCAGAAGCGTAAAAACACTGTTTCTATTTTGCGCTATAAAATTGCCAAGCGGCGCGTCGGGAGGATTGCCATGAAAACCGCAGGAGGAACCAAACGAGTATTGCTGCGGGACATCGCCTGTGCAACCGGCTTTACGGTCAACACCGTTTCCAGGGCGCTGCAAAACAAACCTGATATTTCAAAAAGCACCTGCGCCTACGTGCAGCAGGTTGCTTCGGAGATGGGCTACGTGCGCAATACCCTCGCAAGCTCGCTGCGTTCGGGCCGATCCCGCACCGTCGCAGTGATCGTGGGCGGCGTTTCCAACCCTTTCTACGCCATCATGATTGATACTTTCCACGATCTCGCCGAAGAGATTGGCTATACGGTGCTGGTGCTGTGTTCCCGCGACAATGCCGAACAGGAACGCAAAGCCATCCTGACCGCCATTGGCCGCCAGGTGGACGGCGTGCTTCTATTCCCCGGCAACGAACCGGAAGAAAACATCGCGCTTATGCGCCGTTCGGGCATCCCCTTCGTACTGGTCAGCCGCCGCACCGATAAACCCGATTACGATTGCGTGGTTGCCGATGAGGAAACGGGCGGTTATCTCGCGGGCAGCCATCTGCTTAAGGCAGGGCATCGCAAACTGGGTTTTGTATATTCCTATAACGTTATTTTCAGTCTTCGCCAGCGTATCGACGGGTTGATGCGCGCCGCCCGGGAGGCGGATATACCAGAAAGCGACGTGTCCCTTTGCCGCCACCAGAACGACGAACAGCTGGCCGCTCAACTGTGCTGTTGGAAAAGCCAAGGCGTAACGGGGTTGTTCGTGTTTTGCGACATCGAAGCATGGCAGCTGATGAGCCTGCTAGCGGCTAACGGCATGAGTGGGGATTTTTCGCTGGTTGGGTTTGATAATATTCAAAGCACAATCCATTTCCCCACTCCCCTTTGCACCGTCGACAGTTCTATGGGGGAACTCGCCAAAGCCGCCTTTCAAATTCTGGTGGATCGTTTTCAGGGAGATGATTCCCCACCACGTTCGCTTGTGTTTCCCGTGAGTCTGGTGTGCCGCGGCAACTGCCGCCTTTCCAAAACGGAATAAATGAAACCGTGCGTTGAAAACGCCCTGCCCTCCGGGCAGGGCGTTTCACATGCGCCGGGTTTAATGAGCAAGCAGCATACGGTCGTTATCCAGTTGTTTGCCCTGCCTGCCGGTATAGCGCGCCAGAAGATCATCCACCTGCATGTGGGAACGCTCTTCCCCCGCGATATCCAATATTACCTCGCCTTGCTCCATCATCACAGTGCGGTTGCCCAGTTTCAGGGCGCTGGCCATATTGTGCGTTATCATCATGGTCGGAACGCGCTGTTCCTTCACCATTTTTACCG
>JADGQP010000185.1 GCA_017881705.1 Christensenellaceae bacterium | reverse complement strand
TGGGAGCGCAACGGACGTTGGAGTCTCTGGACGAACACCGTTGCCGAAAAGCCCTACCCATGCTATGGCGAGGTGGACACGCGCGAGTACGCCCAGTACCACAAGCCCCTCGCGGAGCAAACGAAGGCCACCGGCCACGCGGTGCGCGCGCTGTACTTATACGCGGGCATGGCCGAGGCAGCCGTACGCGCGGGCGACCATACGTTGTTATCCGCCTGCCGTACCCTCTGGAACGACGTGGTGAACGCGCAGCTGTACGTAACCGGCGGCGTGGGCTCCGCCGCCATGGGCGAGGCCTTCACCTTTGATTACGATCTGCCTAACGATTCGGTATACGCCGAAACCTGCGCCTCCGTGGCGTTGGCGTTTTTCGGGCGCGCTCTGTTTCAGGCCGATCCCGACTCGGTTTACGCGGACGTGATTGAACGTGTGCTGTTCAACGCCCTGCCCGCCGCCATGCAGCAGGACGGCCGCCGCTACAATTACGTGAACCCCCTGGAAGTTTGGCCGGAACGCTGCGCCCGTTCGCCCGTTGCGGCGCATGTGAAACCTGTGCGTCAGCCGTGGTTTGCCTGCGCCTGCTGCCCGCCCAACCTGGCGCGGATGCTCACGTCGCTGGGGCGCTACGTGTTTTCCACGTCGAAATCGCGCGCCTACCTGCACCAGTTCATCGGCTGCGAGGCGCAGCTGGTACTGGACGGCCAGCCGGTGCGTTTGGAAGTCACAGGCGATTATCCCTACGGCGGCAACGTCGCCGTAACGGTGCATCCGCAAACCGCTTTACCGTGGGCGCTGTGCGTGCGTAAGCCCGCCTGGTGCCAAAAGGCCGCGCTTACCCTCAACGGCGAGCCGGTGGAACCGCCCGTGGATAATGGCTACTGGGTATTGGAGCGCGCCTGGAACGACGGGGATATACTGGCGCTTACGCTGGATATGCCGCCTGTTTTTGTGCAGGCTCACCCGAAGGTTCGCGCGGACGCGGGCCGCGTATGCCTTACGCGCGGGCCGGTGGTCTATTGCCTGGAGCAGGCGGACAACGGGGAAAACCTTTCCGCTTTGCGCGTGCTGCCGGGGGAGCCCGTGACCGAGATACCTCTGCCCGGCCTTCCCTATCGCATGAGCGCGCTGAACCTTGCGGGCATGCGCCGCAACGTTTGCGGCGACGCGCTGTACGCGCCCTGGGCGCAGGAAGAAACCCCTGTGCGGTTTATCGCCGTTCCCTACGCCTGTTGGGGCAACCGCGAGCCCGGGGAAATGCTGGTATGGATGCGCGCGTAACCGGCTTGCCAGCGATTCCATCGCGGCGACGTTTACCAACCTGTCAATGGAAAGCGCTTGACAGCACGGGTATGTCATGCTATACTGCCAACGTTGTAAACCGATAACCCTTTACAGCTTCGGGAAGGATGTGGCGCTCGTGAACGGCGTGCCGGAGCCGGAACGGCGGCTGAAACACAGCGTGGAACTGGGTACGCTGTGTGCCTGCTACGGCGGGCTGCTGACGCTTAAACAGCGGCGGGCGCTTCGCCTGCATTGCAACGAGGACCTGACCCTTGCCGAGATTGCCCAGGAAATGAATGTAAGCCGCCAAAATGTTCACGAGCTGATTTTGCGCTCGGAGCAGAAACTGCGCCGCTACGAGGCGGCGCTGCGCTTGGCGGAACAGGCGGAGGAAACGCGCGCGGGGCTCTCCGAAGCGCTGGCCGCGCTGGATGCGGGAAACCCCGAAAAAAGCCGCGCGATCCTTAAAGCTCTTTTAACCCGATTGGACGAGGAGGAACCAGACGATGGCGTTTGAAGGCCTGAGCTCCAAACTTTCCGCGGCGCTGGGCAAACTGTCCGGCCGCGGCAAGCTTACCGAGCAGACCGTGAAAGACGGCGTGCGCGAAGTGCGCGTGGCGCTTTTGGAAGCGGACGTGAACTACCTTGTCGTCAAAGATTTCTGCAAGCGCATTACCGAACGCTGCGTGGGCCAGCAGGTGCTCGACAGCCTGACCCCCGGCCAGCAGGTAATTAAGATCGTGGCCGAGGAAATGACGGAGCTGATGGGCACGCAAAACGCGCGCCTCACCTGGAGTTCCAGCGTGCCTACAATCTATATGCTGTGCGGCCTGCAAGGCGCAGGCAAAACCACCATGGCCGCCAAACTCGCGGGCTATCTGCAAAAAACCGGCAAAAAGCCCTGCCTTGCGGCGTGCGACATCTACCGCCCGGCCGCCATCAAGCAGCTGCAGGTGGTGGGCGAGCAGGTGAAGGTGCCAGTGTACGAGCACGGCACGCAGGACCCCGTGAAAACCGCGCTGGAAGCCGTGGAATACGCGCGCGATTACGGCCGCGACGTGCTGATTATCGACACCGCAGGCCGCCTGCAGATCGACGAACCGCTGATGGAGGAACTTCGCCGCCTTAAACAGCAGGTGAAACCGCAGGAGATTTTGTTCGTGGTGGACGCGATGACCGGCCAGGAAGCCGTGAACGTCGCCAAGACCTTCGACGAAAAGCTGGGCATCGACGGGGTGATTCTCACCAAACTGGATGGCGATTCGCGCGGGGGCG
>JADGQP010000184.1 GCA_017881705.1 Christensenellaceae bacterium | reverse complement strand
GAGCGGGCAAATGTCGGAAGCGATGATTACCATGGTATTCCTGACGCTGTCCGGCGGTTTTCAGGACGCTTATACCTTTTTTACCCGCGGCCATGTGTTTGCCAACGCGCAGACCGGCAACATCGTGCTGATGAGTGAGCGCCTTTTCCACGGCGATTGGGCGGGCGGCCTGCGTTATCTGGTGCCCCTATCCGCGTTTGCGCTGGGCGTGCTGATAACGGAGCGGGTGCGCCGCCACTGCCACGCTTGGGAGCGCCTGCATTGGCGGCAGCTGGTAGTGCTGTGTGAAATCGCCATATTGGGGCTGGTAGGGTTTTTGCCGGACACGATGAACCTGGAGGCAAACGCGCTGGTTTCTTTCGCGTGCGCCATGCAGGTGCAGGCGTTTCGCAAAGTGAACGGCTACGCATACGCCAGCACCATGTGCATCGGCAACCTGCGCAGCGGCATGGAGGCGCTGGAGGGCTATTTTTACGACCATGACAAGGCGGTGCTGCGCAAGGCGCTGAACTATTTTGTGATCGTGGCGCTGTTTGCCCTGGGCGCGGGGCTGGGCAGCGTTGTAAGCCCTGCCGTGGGGACGCGCGCGATTTGGTTTTGCTGCGCGGGGCTGTTGGTGAGTTTTTTGCTGATGAGTCTGAAGGAGCAGGCCCCATCCGAGCCCCCGGCGCGCAAGCCGTAAGGGCTGAACGTACCCAAAACAGAACCAATCCACCCCCAGCCCTTGACAGATGCGCCTTCTTCTGCTATTGTATACAAAATCCACTCCGAAAGCGAGGGACGGTGATGACCATGAGCATGCGAATGTTCTGCGGGTTCGTTCGTCGCCCCGATAGCGGTCGTGGGTGAACGCGTTGGCGTTCGCAAATTTGCGTAAGGCAAGCCCTCCCGCCATGGGACGGGCTTGTTTTTATATGGAAAAGCGGAAAGGGGCCAAACGGTTATGGCGCAAGAAAAATTAGGTTTTGAAACGCTGCAGCTGCACGCGGGGCAGTTACCGGATAATCAAACGCACGCAAGGGCCGTGCCGATCTACCAAACCACTAGCTATTGCTACCCGAACGCGGCGGCGGCGGCGGACGTTTTTTCCGGCGCGGCGGAAGGGTATACCTACACGCGCATCGAAAATCCGACCGTGAGCGTTTTGGAAGAGCGGGTTTGCGCGCTGGAAGGCGGCAAAGCCTGCGTGGCGTTCGCCAGCGGTATGGCGGCGATATCCGCCGCGGTATTCGCGCTGTGTGGCACTGGCGACCATATTGTGGCGATCAGCACGCTGTACGGCGGTACGGTTACGCTGCTGGCCAACCGCCTGCCGCAGGTGGCAGGCATCACCACCACGTTTGTGGACCCGGACGACGTTTCCGCCATGGAGGCGGCCATTCGCCCCAATACGAAGATGCTCTATCTGGAAACCATCTGCAACCCCAACATCAACGTGCCGGATTTTGAGGCCGTAAAGGCGCTGGCTATCCATTATGGGTTGCCCCTGGTACTGGACAACACGTTTGGGATGCCGCCCATTTTTAACGCCAAGGCTTACGGCGCGGATATCCTGGTGCACAGCCTAAGCAAGTACGCGGGCGGCCATGGCACCACCATCGCGGGCGCGGGGGTGGACATGGGCACGTTTGATTTTCACAGCCCCCGTTTTCCTAGCTTCACCGCGCAGGACGCGCAAAACGGAAACGTCGTTTACGCCGACCAGCCCGCGCCGGTAGCCACGCGCCTGCGTAACCAGATGATCCGGGAGTTCGGCGCGTGCCTGAGCCCGATGAGCGCATTTTTAATTCTTCAGGGGCTGGAAACGCTGAGCCTGCGCATTGCCAGGCATTGCGAAAACGCGTATCAAATCGCTTCCTTTCTGTCCGTCCACCCCAAGGTGGCTTACGTGCATTACCCCACGCTGGAAACCGACCCCTACCACGCGCGGCAGCTGAAATACCTGCCCAACGGCTCGGGCGCGATACTGAGCTTCGGCGTAAAAGGCGGGGTGGACGCCGGCAGGCGCTTCATCGATGGGCTTACGCTGTTTAGCCTTCTGGCCAACGTGGCGGACGCGAAATCGCTGGTAATCCATCCGGCCAGCACCACGCACGGTCAGATGAACGAAAAGCAGCTGGCCGCCGCGGGCGTAAAGCCGGAGCTGATCCGCCTGAGCATCGGCCTGGAAAACCCCGAGGATTTAATTGCAGATCTGGAAAGAGGCTTGGCCTGCGTGTAAAAGCGCATCGTTTATTCAAAGCCAGAGCACAAAGGCGTTCTTTGGTTGCGCCAGACAGCGCATTATCAGCGAGGAGGGAAACCCCATGCCCGTGAAAATTCCGGACGCATTGCCCGCAACGCGAATATTGACCGAAGAAAACGTGTTCGTGATGACCGAGAAACGCTCGCTTTCCCAGGATATACGACCGCTTCGCATCGCGATTGTCAATTTAATGCCCACCAAGGAAAAAACAGAAACCCAGCTGCTGCGGCTGATTTCCAACTCCCCTTTACAGGTGGAAATCACGTTTTTGCGCACCGGCACGTACGAGGGAACGCACGTTTCCGCGGACTATCTGGATACGTTCTACCGCACGCTTGACGATGTGAAGGACGAGTTTTTCGACGGTGTAATCATCACGGGCGCGCCGGTGGAAAAGCTGGACTTTACCGACGTGCTCTACTGGGATGAGCTTACCCAAATTATGAACTGGGCCGACCGGCGCGCCTTCAGCACCCTGTATATTTGCTGGGCAGCGCAGGCGGGGTTATACTATCATTATGGCATTAACAAATACCCGCTGCCACAAAAGCTGTTTGGCATTTACGAAACCAACCTGACCGACCGGCGCGACCGCCTGCTTTGCGGCTTTGACGACACGTTTGTCGTGCCCATGAGCCGCCATACGGCGCTGGATGAGGGCGCGCTTGCGCAGTGCGAGGATCTGGTTGTGCTTGCGACCTCGCCTGAAACGGGCGCGGCGCTGATACGCAGCCGCGATGGCAGGCGGGTGTTCGCCACCGGCCACAGCGAGTACGACCGGGATTCGCTCGCCCATGAGTATTACCGCGACGTGGATAAAGGGCTGGATATCGAGCTTCCCGAGCATTACTTCCCCAATGACGATTCTGAGCTTGCGCCGCCCATGCGCTGGCACGCGCACGCAAGCCTGCTGTTTTCCAATTGGCTTAACTATTTCGTCTATCAGGAAACGCCTTACGAGCTGGCCAAGGGTTTAAGTC